>JABWCP010000002.1 GCA_013360215.1 bacterium
GGCAATATAGTTATTCATCATTCAGCGGCGGCACGTTTTACGGTAGACACGGTAACGATCAATAATTTTAAGATCGACAATGTTCGCAGTCTTGCGGTGACATTGGTTGACAGTTTTGGTAACGGTGTTAAAGATACATCTATCGCTTTCCGTGTGATCAACGATGGCGGCGGCGGATCCATATTGAGCACCAATCCTACGCTTACGGATTCGACAGGCCGTGCCTTTGTACAATATCAATCCGGTTTGACAGTGGGTAGTAATGTTGTTACGGCACGTGCCAATTTTGGCGGGATCACATCTACGCCGGACAGTGTTGTATTTGATATAACCACGACACTTTTGGATGCGAATGCATCGTATGTGGATAGCAGTTTAGCGCCACGGGAGGTTAGTTTAGGTCAGCGTGTAGGATTTAGAGTAAGTTTTGATAATACGCAGACGTTCCCGATCAATTTGATTGGTGATTCGACGTATATTGAGTTTTATAATGATGCGAGTGGTTTGGTGTATCGTACGTATTTGGATACGAGTGTGAACCGTACGATAGGTGCAGAAGGGTTATCGCAGTTGACGTTCCGAGCGGATACGATGGATATAGGTTTAGGCCGTTATCCGTCGGGATCGAATGACAGTGCTCAGGTGGTGTTGTATGGTGTGGTATTTGATTCTTCGGCGAATGATTATGATACGGTACGTGTACGGTTTGGTAATTCGGAGATGGATACGCTGGTGGTGAAGAGTCCGGCGTTTATGGTATTGGATTCGGTGAAGATGGCGGTAACGCAGGCGGTGCAGGGCGAGGATAGTTTGCGTGTGGATTATTATGTACGCAATACGGGTGAGGTGTTAGCACGTAGTTTTGCGGTATCGGATTCGTTTGCTAATGAGGGTGTCAATGTGACGAGTGATTGGATACTGGTTGGCGGTGATAAGCCGGACACGGTGCAGGGATTATCCTCGGCGAGTTTTACGCAGTATTATCGTTTGGGTGTGAATGCACGCAAGGGTATGGTGCAGATGAGTACGCGCGTATCGGGCACGGATGGTAATGATCCGGCGCAGGTGACACGGGATACGCTTTATAATGATGACAGTGTACGGATATATCGCAAGGCACAGTTATTTGCGGTGGCGGACAGTTTTGCGGTGTACATGCAGGACACGGTGGTAACGACGCGTACGGTACGTGTGGGCGATGTGTTTGAGCTTCGTATGCGGGTGAAGACCGATAGCGGCAGTGTGGTGACGGGCCTCACACCGAGTCCGCTGACGCCGGATAGTTCGGGTAGTGCTCAGGTGACGTTGCAGAGTGGACCGGTATTGAGTAAGACACGTTTGGATTCCGGTGAAGTGAGTACGGTGGTGTGGACGTACCGTGCGGATAATACGGGACTGGGGACGCTTAATTTTAGCAGCCAGGTACAGGGTTATGATTCGACGGATAATGACAGGCTGATTGCAAGTAACACGGTAACTAGACTTTTGACGGTGCGTAGCGGAGTGGCTGATACGGTGGTGACGGCGCAGGCGTTAATTGATACGATAGAAGTATACGGCAGTACGCTGATAGGTGTGGTGGTGAAGGATCGTTTTGGTAATGTGGTGCCGGATGATACGGTACGATTTACACGCACGTTGGGTAATGTAGGATTCAATGACAGCAGCCGTAGTACGGTGGACACGCTGGTAGCGACGGATGCATTGGGCCGGGCTGCAGAATGTGGTGAAGGCGAAGCTGGTGAGTACACTGGATGACAGTGTGAACTTTACGATTGAGAGTGAGCCTCGGGCGATCAGTTATCTGACGATGGGTGTGAATACGAACTGGATAGCCGGTAACAGTGAGGCGGTGACGGTACGGGGCTATGACAGGTACGGTAATTTAGCGACCAATAGTACGAACAGTATACAGCTGAGCGGTGTGGTGACGAGTACGCTTAGGACGACACCGGCGAGCGGTGTATTGGCATTGACGAATGGTGTGGCGGTATTTACGGTGGTGGATACGTTGGCACAGGCGCTGATCCAACTCCGGGCACAGGTTCAGGGATTGGGAACGGAGGTATTGTCGCAGGCATTGAATGTGAAGCACAATCAGGCATATAAGTTTAAGGATAGTTTGATAACGATTGCCAATACGAAGATTGGCAATAGCCGCACGCTGACGGCAACAGTTCTTGACGTATATGATAATCCGGTGAAGGATACGTTAGTGACCTTCGTTGTTATTGATTCATCCGATGGCGGTCAATTGACCAGTACAATACCGGTACTTACCGACATCAACGGTCGAGCGAGCGCTGTGTATCAGACAGGAACAACCGTCGGAATTAATCGCGTGGCTGCCATTTCTTATATTCCCGGCAGTGTGATCGGTATGCCGGACAGTACGTATTTTGAACTTATTACTATACCGTTGGATGCCAACGCGCAACCTGTTGCTTCATCGTTGAACCCGACGGTTGTTTCGCGCAATCAAAATGTTTCCTTCAAATATAGTTTCACCAATACAGGTACATTCCCGGTCAACTTGATCGGTGATTCGACTTATATTCAGATTACACATACGGGCAGCGGCACATCGTATCGCACCACATTGGATACCAATGTCAATAAGACCATCGGTATTACCGGCGCAACCCAATTAACGTTCCGAGCCGATACGGTCAAATTACCATCCGGCGTTTACGGGACGGGCGGCGATAGCATGCGAATTGTACTCTACGGAACACTTTTTGACTCGGCCGCCGCAACATTGGATACCTTGAAGTTTACATTCTTTACGGATCAACTAGATCCATTGACTGTTCAGACTCCGGCTTTCCTTGTAATCGACTCGGTATTGATTGATTCAGCTTTGGCGGTGCAAGGTCAGGATAGCATACCGGTTCGTTATTATGTACGCAATACAGGCGAAGCGGATGCAATCAGTTTTACAATTACTGATTCGATCAGCAATGCCGGTGCAACTGTAACTAACGATTGGGTGCTTCTGGCAACCAACAAACCGTCAACCATTTCCGGATTGAGTTCACAAAATTTCACACAGTACTATCGCGTGAAAGGCAATGCAGTACTGGGTACGGATCGCATATCCAGTATGGTTCGAGCCGTAGACTATAATGATGCCGCGCAAATCAAGTACGATACTTTGTATACCTCTGATACATTGGGTATTCGCGTACCTGCACAACTCCAGATTACGCGCACGTATATTGATACGGTTTACAATACGGGCATCTTGAATCGTGACCAGATTGTTCGGATCAAATCACTGGTTAGAAATTTTGGTGAAGAGTCGGCTAATCTCCGCGTGCATTTCGAAAGCGACGCGGGTAATGCGGATCTCGACAGTATGTTGACGACGACGCTGAACGGAGGGGATTCGCTATGGGCCGTGTCGCGTTATTTCAGAACACGTAATGCATCCGGTGCAGAAAGTTATCGTGCTTTTGTTGATTCCGGTTACGGACTCATTTCCGGTAGACCGTTAGACATCGTTGACCCGATTTCCGGAAATCAAGTTACATTTACGCTGCAGGATTCGGCTGAACTGAAATTGAATTTATTTGTTGATATACCCGGTGACTCGCTCGAAGTGTCGGATACGGCGAATTTTAATCTGCGTGTAACGGTCACGAATATTGGTGAAGCTTCGTTAAATACGGCATTGGTTCCTGTGCGTGTCCGATTACCGATAAACAATATGTTCCGCTACCAGGCTTCACCCACATTAGATTCAGTTTATTTTGTGACGGTCGGAAGCACATTTACAATACCGATGAGTTCGTACCAAGAAACGCCGGATTATGACTCGGTAGTTGCGCTTTTGGATACCGCTAATTCCGCATTTCCATTAGACATTAATACCAATAGTAAATCCGCTATTCATAATGTGCGGGACTCGGTTTTCCTGAAAACCAGCAATACCGGAAATCTGATTGCTACGCGCATTCGTATTATAAGCCCGAATGGCGCCGTTGATGGGACGGTTTCGACATTCCAAGGATTTACAGTCGAAACGGTAGTAAAAGATCTATCCCGTCTCTCAGGTATGCAAGCGCGGATGATTTTACCAAGTGAAGGTCTGTCTACCCGCGATAGTTTAGCGCAGGCATTTATACAAAATGTAAATGATTCGGTTGTTACGACATGGCGGATATTCTCCAATACGGATAACGACAGCGTCTATCCGCTACGGGTTGTGTATTCAGGTATAGATTCTACAACCGGTGACACGGTCATAAGCGACACACTCAAACTGTCTGCGACGGTTGTACGCCGTGCAGAAATGACAACGGCACTGCGTATCACCGGGCCTGTAGGCGCATTGGATGATACACTGTCCTTCGGTCAGGAACTTAGCGTCGAAGCGACGATCCGTAATTTAGGACAAGCGGCATTCTCCGGTGCCGGTCAGATTACGCTTAATGTTCCGGTCGGATTTGATGTAGTTGCGGCTCCTAATGTATATACTTTTACACGCGATACGATTATCAACTGGACCTTACGCGCTAACGCATCCGGTTCATTACAAATGACAGCCGTGGTAAATGTATTACCCAATGACGAAAACACAGATCAACCCGTAGTTGTTTTCAGCAATGCGGATACACAAAATGTCATGGTTGTCAATCCGGCTGAAATTCTTAACGCGTCCATAACGATCCAAGGTGTTCCGGGTGATTCGGTTTCGACAGATCAGATATTTGTTGTCAGTGCGCAATTTACCCAATCGCGTTCACTCACGGCGCGTTATGCTACGATACAATTTCCTAATAACTCCGCGTATCGCCTGAAAGATGGCGAAGTAGTACTCAAACAAATATCCGATCTGGATAATATTGTCCGCTGGAGTGTTGTGGCGCCTTCATCGCTTATCATTCCGACGGATAACGAACAGATCGACTTGGCTCGGATTACATTTGTCGGCGTTGATCGTAACAACAAAGACAGCAATGTGACGGCGCAAGTTGATAAGAACTTTACTTTGCAACGTAAAGCCGTTCTGCGTTTGCGTGCTGCGATCATCGAGCCGGTAGATGCTACCGACAATTTTGTCACAAAAAATCAAACATTCCGCATACAGGCAACGGTATCCAATCTCGGTTATGCGTTACCACGCGGCCAAGGTATGTTGCTTTTGGATTCGTTAGATGCGGGCAATGGTTTGATCTTTACAGAGCAGGATGTGGCAAACCGGGATAACATTTTTGATTTTGACAATGGTGATTTTACCGCATCGTGGCTTGTTCGTGCTCCGGATGGTGTGGTTAACCATCCTTTGGTACTGCGCTTTGTTCATTTACCAACGGATACGAATACACGCGATACCGTGACAGTTGAATCGCGTTCATTCCGCCTTGCCGTTTCGACTGAAGCTAAACAACTTCGTGTGGAACGTATAGCAACGGATCCGGGTACAACGATTTACGTAAACGGTGTTGTTGACAGCATCATGGCATTGCGGTTGAAGAATAGTTCTTCCACGACCAACACCAACGGCATGATCGTTCAGGAATTTAAATTTGTAGTTGAAACTTTTGATTACAAAACGCGCACGTATAACGACACCAACTGGACTGCTTATTTCGATTCGATCACGGTGCGACTTATGGGTGAAGAAGTCAGTTTCGGTCGTGCAAACAATCTAGGTACCGATGAAGATACGGCGGTCGTCCGTGTGGACCAAAATGTAGGATTGAAGAAACTAGCTCGTGCGTTGGCTGTGGATTTAGACTACGGGTTGGCCATTCTTCCCGGAGTCGCCGAAGAAGTTGTATTCAAAGCGAGGGTAAAACCAGCTGTTGCAGGCAAAAACCCAAATTTCAGATTGATATTGGTGGGCGTGACAGCCTATGACAATGATGTACTGGGCTCGCAAGATGCCGGCATCACGGATCTTCCGCTGCTTCCTGCCGTAGATGCTACAGGCAATCTTTTGGGTTCACCGGAAGCCAATGCGGGTAATACAACGCAACAAATGGGCATACAGGATCCGGAGAACGGCGGCAAGGTTGCTCAATTTGGTAATTTCCCCAATCCGTTTGGCAGCAGCGGCAAAGAAAAGACGACTTTCCGTTTCAGAGGAACCGGCGAAAAAGCGGTTATCGAAATTTACACGTTAGCCGGTAATCTCGTAACCAAATTGACACAAAATACTGTAGACGATACACAAGTCGAAATGGTTTGGGATGGCCGCAACGGAAACGGTGAAAAAGTGCGTAACGGTGTTTACATTGCCGTACTGAAATCCGGCGGTGAAGGAAAATATACGACAAAAGTGATGGTCGTACGTTAAACTCAAAATAAATTGTTCAAAAAAATCCTGATCACTACCGGTCAGGATTTTTTGTTACCTTGCATTTCAATAGCTCGTTCTATACATTGCACGCGCCAAAAAATAAATAAGGAAAAAATATGTCCGGCGACGGTTTGACAACAAACCTCAACGATGCTCAAAAAATAGCAGTCCAAACTACCGATGGGCCGGTTTTGATTTTAGCCGGCGCAGGCAGTGGTAAAACGAGCGTTCTTACGCGACGTATTGCGTACCTTATAGCCGAAAAACAAATCAGCCCGTTTAATATTCTCGCCGTAACTTTCACCAATAAAGCCGCCGGTGAAATGAAACACCGTATCGAAAGATTAGTCGGGTATCATAGTCAAAAAATATGGATCGGCACCTTTCATTCCATTTTCGGGAAAATCCTTCGGAATGAAGCTGAAAAAATCGGTTATTCTAAAAACTACACGATTTACGATTCGGATGATCAGCTCAATTTAGTCAAAATTTCGATGGAGTATTTGGGCATTTCTCAAGAATTATATTCGCCCAATATTATCCGCGCCAAAATCAATAAAGCCAAAAATACATTTCAAAATCCATCGCAGTTTCATAAGTCGGTTGATAATCCGATGGATGAAAAGGCGGCGCTAGTTTATACGGATTATGAAAAACGATTACGGCAAGCCAGCGCCTTTGACTTTGATGATTTGATCGTAAAACCGATTGAACTTTTCCAGCAATTTCCCGACACGCTGACTTTCTATCAGGAAAAATTTCACTACATCCATGTAGATGAATATCAAGATACCAACCGGGCACAGTATATTCTTATGAAGATGCTTGCGGCCAAGTATCGCAATCTGTGCGTTGTAGGAGATGATGATCAGTCTATCTACGGATGGCGTCATGCGGACATCGGTAATATTTTAAATTTTGAAAAAGATTACCCGGAAGCCAGCGTTTACAAGCTTGAGCAAAATTATCGATCTACAGCGAATATTCTTCAAGTCGCTAACGAAGTTGTTCGTAACAATGAAATACGCAAAGATAAATCGCTGTGGACAGATAAAGCCCAGGGTAAACTGATTACGGTGTTTGAATGCGATGATGATCGCGCCGAAGCTAAGAACATCGCTCAAGTGATTCAAAAGAAAATTCAGCAGGAAAAAATTCGTTTTGCTGATTTTGCCGTTCTTTACCGTACGAATGCACAAAGCCGCGTACTCGAAGATGCGTTACGTCAAATGTCCATCGCGTATGTCATCGTCGGCGGGGTTCGCTTTTATGATCGCAAAGAAGTAAAAGATGTGATGGCGTATCTCAAGTTGATATCCAATCCGGCCGATGTCATCAGTCTTCAGCGTGTGATCAATTTTCCTGCACGCGGCATCGGTAAAACGACATTGGAAAAGCTTGAGGAGTTTTCTCAGGTGAAAAACATGCCACTCTTTGATGCGTTTCGCAATGTGCGCTCTTTCGGTGCGGGGTTGATCCAGGAGCGAACGATGGCAGCGATCGTGTCATTTTGCGAATTTATTCAGAAGTATCAGGAATTACGCACGCAGATGGGTTTTGGCGAATGGGTGCGTATATTAATAGACGAACTCGGGTTGCTTAAAATGTATCAACAGGAAAATTCAGTAGAAGCGATTTCGCGTTACGAAAATATTGTCGAATTGCTCAACGCCGTATCTGAATTTTCTATGAAATACGACGCCGAACAAGCTGAAGAACCGGTACTTGAAGCCTTTTTGAAAGAAGTGGCATTAGTTGCCGATGTAGATAAATATGATGAAAACAAAAATGCCGTTACCCTGATGACGATACACAGCGCTAAAGGTTTGGAATTCCCGTTAGTCGTAGTCGCGGGTCTTGAAGAAGGTTTGTTTCCTCTCGAGAATGCGCGCAATAATGCACGCGAACTGGAGGAAGAACGACGGTTGTTTTATGTAAGCGCGACGCGTGCGCAGAGAGAATTATATTTATCATTTGCCAAACGACGTATGCGGTTTAATAACATTTATCAAACCGATCGTTCCCGTTTTATTGAAGAAGTGCCGGCTAAATTGCTTGATTGGCAGAAAATTTCAACCTATGAGCCGCGGCTATTCGAAGGGTCGGGGAAATCCTGGCAATCCAAAAACTACTCCGGTTCTGAACGCGTTACAGCGTATGAAGACGGTCCTTCACGTGTCAAAAAATCGTTGAAAGATTTTTCAGATGAAATTGTCACATCGGCTGCGATCACTGAAACTAAATATCGTATCGGTCAGCAAGTTATCCATGCTTCGTTTGGAACCGGCACCATAAAAAACAGCGAAGGCCAAGGCGACAAACAAAAACTCACGATTCTTTTTGGAGATGGAGTAGAACGTCGTTTGATGGTAAAATACGCCAACCTAATGGTCAAATAGTGTACATACGAAAGACTATGTTATGAACATCCGTAATTCATCTATTCTGCTTACGATCATACTTTCGTTGATCCTTTCTACGCCGGCACATACACAAGTGTCGAGCGCCGATACGGATTTTTTATATGCCCGTAAGCTGTATGATGATAAGCTCTATGCGCTCGCAGCGCAGGAATTCGGAAAATTTATACGAAACTATCCTTCCGATATGCGCATCCCGGATGCCCGGTATTATTCGGGTATGGCGCAGTTTAATGAAAAAAATTATGAACAGGCGCGACGTGATTTTCAATTCCTTGCGATCGATTATCCCAAAGATAAACGTGCGCCGGATGCCTGGGCCAAGATAGCAGAATGTTATGCGGCAATGGGGGATTATTCCTCTGCGGCCAATGCGCTTACGAGTATTGCAACATTTTATCCCACCGCACCCAATGCCGTGACGTCCATTATCGAAGCCAGTGAGTATTTTATCAAAGCGGGTGATCTGCGCAGCGCTAAAGATCGTTTGCAAAAACTCATCGCCGATCGTCCCGATATTCCGGAAGCTAATGTCAGCCGCTTCAAACTGGCGATGCTTCTCAAAAATGAAAACGATTGGCCGGCCGCTTCCGGTGCACTGCAAACGGTCATTGAAAAATCAAAAGATCAGGAATTGGTGGCTTCGGCCATGTTTGAACAGGCGGGAATCGCGGATCGCCTTGGTAAATCCGATGAAGCGCGAAATGCTTATGTCCGAATCGTAACACGATACAGTAAGACCAAGGTCAACGTATATGCCTTGTTCGAATTAGGCAATATTCTATTCAGAGAACGTAATTTTATCGATGCGCGTAAAAACTTTGAAATCGTCATTTCCAATACACTTGCTCCGGAGCCACTCAAACATGCCGCGCAGATCAATCTTGGCGATATGCTTTTCGTCAATGAGAAATATACTCTGGCGCTTGATCTGTATAAACGTGTTTCATCCGAAAAAAACGATAGTCTAAATGCATTAGAGGCCAATTTTAAATCCGGTTTAGCCTCGGAAAAACTAAATCTCCCGGTCGCCGCCGGTGATTATTATTATACTATCACAGAACAATATGCCGCAGCTTTTCAAACATCCGAATTTGTCAAATGGTCGACACTCAAGTTAGCGCAAATTTCATTTCAATTAAAACGCTATAAAGAAGCGGGTCGTTATTATGAAGATTATATCACTAAATACCCTAAATCCGGCGATTTAGATCGCGTCTTATATGATCGCGGTTTATTGCTCAAAGACCGGTTAGCTGATTATGCGGAAGCATCGCGCATGTTTACGCGCCTGATCAGCGAATTTCCGAACAGTGAAAAAATAGATGACGCATACCTTGCTTTAGCGCAGTCGTTGCGTATGGATAATCAGATATCTGAAGCTCTTGATGCATTAGAGAAACTTAAAAGTAATTATCCCGGAACATTACTTTGGAATGATGCGTTGAATGAGCGCCGACGTATCGAATATTTTCATCAATACGGTAATAATACGACCACGCAAAGTATAATATATCTGATCGGCAATCTTATCGAAGATAAGCCGAAAGACGAAATCACATTTGCTTACGCGCGTTTATTTTTTGAACAACTCAAAGATTATGAGGGTGCGGCTGGGTTATTCAAAAAAACCATCCTTTCAACTAAAAACCGCGCTTTGACGGAAGAAGCTTTATTTTATCTCGCTCAAACCTATGACCGTATATCAGAAATGAAGCCAACACAGGCCGGTTATGCGGACAGCGCTGTCGGTGTGTACAAACAATTAGCCGTAGGCAAATATGCCGATGTCGCCACGTTGCGTGTCATCGAAAGCACACTGAAAACGATTAGTAATTCTACCGATCGCCAGAGAAAAGCTAAAGAGATGTACACCGGATTGCTGGAACGATTTCCCGGTTCAACGCTAAAGCCGAACATGCTCAAAGGATTGGGTGATGCGATGATGGCGCTCGGTGAATTAAAACCTGTTATTGTCCCACAGGTTCCTTTCGTTACCAAAAGTAAAGATAAATCACCCGTTACTGCAAAACCCGATTCACTGAAACCATTGAGTTCGGCGATGCAATGTTATGAAGCGATTATAAAAGATTTTCCGGACAGCCCTGTGGCCGAAGATGCGTTTTATAGTATGGCCGAAGCGTATTGGTTTTCCAAACAACCGGATTTGTATTATCAGACTTTGATCCGGTATGCGGCACAATATCCACGCGGGCGCTATATCGTCAAAACAAAAATGCTAATGGCACGCTATAAAGAGGAAAAATCTGATTATGCGCTTGCTTTGAATAATCTCAATGAGATCATCACGCATTATTTTTACACACCGTATGCCGATAGTGCAGCTCAATCCGTAGGACATAACTATCTTTTGTCAGGCCAATATACCCAAGCGATCAAAGCGTACCTTAATGCACGCACACAGGGCGAGTCCGCATTGGAGCAGATGGATATTATTGCCGCGCAACAAAAAATACATCATCCGCTTGATTACCGGTTGGCTTATTGCTACGACAAATCCGGTAATTTTACCAAAGCGGTGGAATACTACGAAGCGTATCTTTTTCCGGATAACAAAGGCGAATACGCGTTGCATGCACTGACAGCGCTTGCACAGATGTATGAGAAGAAGCAAGATTTTCAGATTGCACTGCCTTATTATCAACGTATCGCGCAGTTATATCCGGAGACCGAAGCCGGATTTAAAGCGCTGGCACGGGCATCGGAGATGTACTTCAATTCCGAGCAATACGATTCGGCAAAAGTAGCGTTTACGAAGCTAGCGTTATATACCAAAGATAAAATGCAGCAAATTGTTTTTGAGTCGCGCACGATCGTATGCGCATACCGTCTGGGTCAAATCGTCGAAACAGGAAAGTTGGAAAAAGACTTTAATAAAAAATACGAATCGGATAAAAACCTGAAACTTTTATTGTTGAATTATAACGCAGAATTTTTATTCGAATTAGGTCGTTATTATCAATACAATAAAACGCGTGCCGATTACGCTCAAGCTGTAAAAACATATACGCGTGTGATCGAAGATTATAAAACGGCGGCCATCATGCCTGAAGTTTTGTTTGAAATGGGAGTGATTAAGTTTAATGAAGGCAAGAGTAAAGAGGGTTTCGAATACTTTCAGCAAATTCCGCAAAAATGGCCGGATAGTGACATACTTCCGCGTGTCCATCTGAGAACGGCATTTGAAGCTTTTCGCCTAGAAAATGTTCAGCTCGCTGTTGAGGCCTCTAAGTTGGCGCTTCAAAATCCACGTATCAAATTAGCCGATGCCAAATTGGGAACTAATTTTTTGATCAAAGTGTATAAAGCCGCGGGATATTATGAAAACGGGTTGATGCTTATGCAGCAATATCTCGAACGTTTTCCGGACGACGATCCGGCAACGATTTGGGCCATGCGTATAGACATCGGCGCCATGCACAAAAACTTGAAGTCCTTTGATCGCGCGCTTGAGTATTTTAAAGATCTGATCAAAACGGCTTCCGGTGAAGACGAGGCGGAAATTCAATTTAATATCGCAGAAACGTATTGGGCGATGAATAATTTCGAACAGGCCTTGTTGGAATACTTACGCATCCCATATTTGACATTGGGGAAAAAATTCGATTGGTCCAGTGCTGCAAAAAGCCAAGCGGCGGAATGTTACGTGAAATTGTCCAAATACGATGAAGCTATACGAATGTATAATGATATTATTCGTGTCAATGGTCCGCAAAGCGAATACAGTGCCTATGCCAAACAACGAATCGAACAAATACAAGGCCTGAAAAAGAACTGATGATGACCGAAATTCCACGACAGGCGCGCAGCGTCGCTATTGGTGCGGCATTACAAGCGGCACGTATTATTACCGACTATTACGGGCGCGTATTTACGATTGATGCTAAGTTGCATAATGACTTTGTAACCGAAGTGGATCGTAAATCGGAAGAAGTTATCATACAGCACATTTTACGTGCTTTTCCGGATCATGCTATTTTAGCGGAAGAAACCGGTAAACATCGGAACGAAAGTCCTTTTCGATGGATTATAGACCCGTTGGATGGTACCACTAATTTTATTCACGGGATGCCTATGTTTGCCGTAAGCATTGCGCTGGAAGTGTATGGTCAGTTAGCGGTGGGCGTTGTATATGAGCCGTTGCGCAAAGAAATGTTTGTCGCCGAACGCGGTAAAGGCGCCTTTTTAAATGACCGCAAGATTCGGGTGTCTGTCACTACGGAGTATAATCGTTGTCTTTTAGCAACCGGATTTCCTTTCAAAACGTTTGATTTTATTGACGACTATCTCAATATATTTAAAACATTCATGACGCAAACGGCGGGTATTCGAAGACCCGGCTCCGCCGCATTGGATCTATGTTATCTTGCCTGCGGTCGTTTTGACGGTTTTTGGGAACTCAACCTCAATCCTTGGGATATAGCTGCCGGTACGTTGATTATACAAGAAGCCGGCGGACGTATTACCGGTTTTGACGGGCAAAATAATTTTTTATACAAAGGTCATGTAATCGGTTCCAACGGTATTTTACATGACTGGATGCTTTCGAATATTCAGAAATCACTCGGAGAGAAAATTAGTTTACTCTAAATATACATTCACTTAACTAAATGAGGTGTACTTTGAATCCAATAATGATGATGTGGTTGATGGGTGGTAATCCGGCTCCGGGCGGTGCAGCACCGAATCCTTTGCTGAGTTTTTTACCTTTTGTGTTTATCATTGCGATCATGTATTTCATGATGATTCGTCCTCAGCAAAAACGTCAAAAAGAACATCAAGCGATGGTGAGCGCTTTGGCGAAAGGGGATAAAGTAATTACGGTCGGCGGTATCCATGGTGTAGTCCAAGGTACCAAAGAGACGACGGTATTGGTAAAAATAGCTGATAATGTAAAAGTCGAAATCGAACGTTCGGCTGTAACCACCGTTGTCAAAGGTTCCGGCGAAGCATCCGCTGAAGTAAAATCGGCCGAATAACCGATTTCATTGTGAAAGTGGTTTTATACGGCGATCCCATTTTGCGCTCAGTTTGTAAACCGGTCATTGCTATTACGGACACGTTACGCATGACGATCGCGAATATGATCGAAACGATTGCTGAACACCAAGGCGTCGGTTTGGCGGCACCGCAAGTGGGCATGAGTGAACGTTTTGTCGTCATTGATCCGCGCCTAATGGATCGCACCGAAGAAGTGATCGTGATGATCAATCCGGAAATACGCGAAAGCGACGGTTCCAATGTATTTCGCGAAGGTTGTCTGAGCCTTCCCGGGATTGAGGCTGAAATAAGGCGCCCTGCGGCAGTTACAGTTAGTTATACCGATATGGATAACTTATCACAGACGAAGCGTTTTATCGGAGTAAAGGCCCGTATCGTGCAGCACGAAATAGATCATCTCAACGGTGTCTTATTTACCGATTATTTGAATCCTGTGTGGCGGTGGCATTTATTGCGAAAAGTAAAACGTCGGATTAACGGTAAGGCTTAGCTATGAAGATTAAAATCAATGGTACGGTTTACGAATTGGATTCTGTAACAACAATTGATGATGTGCTCCAACATTTTGGTGTTTCATATGCACATGGTGTCGCTGTGGCTGTTAATTACGACGTAATTTCTAAAGATCGCATTCAAACACAAACGGTATGCGAGGGCGATGAAATCGAAATCATAAGAGCAACACAGGGCGGCTAAAGCTTAGTTTATAAAACCCCGCTTTACGGCGGGGTTTGCTATTTTTATTAAAACGCGTATATTCAAAAAAGAATGTTTAGGAAAATAAAATATGAGTGCGTTGGTAATTGGCAAATATTCCTTCAATTCACGGTTGATTGTCGGTACGGGAAAATATAAAGATTACGATGAAACCAAAAAAGCGCTTGAAGAGAGCGGTGCAGAAATGATTACCGTGGCGCTTCGACGTGTTGATCTCACTAAACCCGACGACAAGAATCTGCTCGATTATATCGGTTCAAAATACACGTTACTTCCTAATACAGCCGGTTGCTACACGGCTAAAGATGCGGTTCTGACCTGTAAATTGGCACGGGAAGCCTTAGGTGCGACATTGGTCAAGCTGGAGGTTTTGGGTGATCCGCGTACATTATTTCCGGATAATGAACAGCTTCTCGAAGCCGCACAAATTTTAGTCAAAGATGGTTTTACCGTTTTGCCATACTGTATTGATGACCCGATCGTTTGTAAAAAACTAGAAGACATCGGTTGTGCCGCCGTCATGCCCTTAGCTGCGCCGATCGGTTCCGGTTTAGGAATTCGTAATCCGTACAATCTTGCTATTATCATTGAACATTCCAAAGTGCCTGTCATCGTTGATGCGGGTGTCGGTACAGCGTCCGATGCAGCGATTGCAATGGAGCTTGGTTGCGATGGTATTCTCATGAATACCGCTATCGCCGGAGCAAAAAATCCCATCAAAATGGCACGCGCAATGCGTTTGGCCGTCGAAGGGGGACGTTTGGCTTATGAAGCGGGGCGTATCCCGAAAAAACTTTATGCTACGGCTTCCAGTCCTATAGAGGGTGTTATTAAGACCTAAATGCTTGCAAATGCCCTCAATAACAAATATGTTTCTACATAATTATTTTACCGAATACGGAACACCTTATGTCCTCAGATGAGTACAAACTTACATCGTTAGCGTCTTCTGCGCTTTTCAAAAATATATCCGAAGATGCGCTGCGCCGTTTATTACCGCATTTTACGCTCAAAGTGTATCCGACCAATACGGTGATTTTTGAAGACGGTAATACGCAACCGGACGGTATGTACATCATTGCCAAAGGGTTCGTAAAAATTTTCAAAAGCGTGCCGGGTGAAGAAGTGCGTCAACAAGCTGTAGCTGTACTTCCCGCAGGCAGTTATTTCGGTGAAATGGCGTTATTGGATGAAGAAGTGCGGTCGGCCGGTGCGGTGACAATGTATGAAACGGAATTATTGTTTTTTCCCAAAGAATCGTTTCATGCATTAATGCATGAAGACTTAAAACTGTCGCATGAAATCATGACGCGTTTAGCAAAAGTGATGAGCAAACGTTTGAGGGATACCAACAATCTTTTCCGCGAAGTCGTAAGTTGGGGGTATCGTGCGCGAAAGGAAGTCCGTGACCTAAAATCTAATTTTCTTTCGACCATATCGCACGAACTTCGTACGCCGATTCATTCGATTCAAGGTTTCAGTACGTTGATGAAAGAATCCAAAGACGTAGATGATGAAACGAAACAACGTTTCGTCGAAGTTATTTTGCACGAAAGTAAGCGTTTGGCCGATCTTATCAATGATCTTATTTCATTAGCAGAGATCGAATACGGTTCCATCATAATTGAGCGCCATCCCAATAATCTCAAAGAATTACTGAGCAAGGCGTTTGATGAATATAAAGACCTAGCTCGTGAAAAAAATATTAACTTAGAGATGAAAGTCGAAGATACATTTCCTATCGTGGCCATGGATGGTCCTCGTTTTATTCAAGCCATTGGTCATTTGATCGAAAATGCAATTAAGTTTACGGGTTTTAGCGGTAACGTAGGTATGCATGCGCTGATGACTACCGATGCCATTGAAATCCATGTGCACGACACCGGTTCAGGAATTCCGAGTAAATATGTTGAGCGTATTTTTGATAAATTTTATCAAGTAGATCAGACCACGACGCGTTCGGCGGAAGGTGCCGGTATCGGATTATCTCTCGCACGAACTATCGTAGAATTGCATGGCGGAAAAATTATCGTAACCAGCGTCGAAGGTAAAGGTTCGACATTTACCGTCACAGTACCGTTATCCCATATTGCATTTCAGGATGGCCGATAACCGGTAGCACGTATGCAAAGGCCGCATATTTTTGTAATCATCTTATCGTATAACGGACGGCATCTCACCGAAGCGTGCGTTCGCTCTTGCTTAGACTCCGATTTCACATCGTTTACTATCGTGCTGGTTGATAATGCGTCTCCTGACGGGAGCGGCGATTATCTTAAAGAAAAGTTTAGTTCTGAAATTCACTCCGGAAAAATCAAATACATCGGTAATGAAGCTAATCTTGGTTTTGCGGGAGGAAATAATGTCGGTATTCAATACGCGCTGGACAACAACGCCGACGCTGTTTTATTGTTGAATAACGATACGGTGATGGACAAAAAGTGCCTTACTTATCTATCCGAGGGGCTGGCGCACTATCCGCAAGCCGGTATTTTGGGTCCTAAAATCTACTACTTTGAACCGAATGATCAGATTTGGTTTGCCGGAGCCGAATTTAAATTATACAAAGGTACGGCGCGACATATTGGCATTCGTGAAAAAGAAAACCTACAATACGAAGAAGCAAAAACGTGCGATTACATCACCGGCTGTGCGATGCTGATTCGGCGCGATGTTTTTAAGAGCGTGCCGGGACTCAATACTTCATATCATATGTATTCGGAAGATGTAGATTTTTGCTTCCGAGCAAAACAGGCCGGCTTTGAATTGATGTATATTCCGCAGGCAAAAATTTGGCATAAAATATCTGCTTCAACGGGTGGGCAATTATCATTACGAAAAATTCGGTTACGTTTTTTTAGTAATATGAAATTGCTCATCAAATATGCCCGTTGGTATCATTGGTTGACTATTCCGTTTTATTTTTTTGCCGATCTGATGCGAATTGCTTTTCGTATTTTGACCGGGGCTATTCGAAATTAGCATATGAGTATCTCAATGGAACATATAGATGCCGTGCGTTTATTGGCGCATAATGATCCTAAACGAAAACGTTATCTGTCCAGATTACTGTCGTCGGTAGAGAACGACGCGGAAAACGGCCCCGATATTTTGCGAGCGTTACTTCCCTATACAGGACAAGCCTACCGGATCGGCATTACCGGCCCTCCGGGTGCCGGTAAAAGTACATTAGTCAATGCCGCTGCATTAGGATTGGCACAACAAGGGAAACGTGTCGGTATTATTGCCGTCGATCCGACCAGCGCATTTACGGGGGGTGCCATATTGGGTGACCGTTTTCGGATGCAAGCGATTTCTATGCATGAGAGTATTTTTATTCGCAGTATGGCTACCCGCGGGGCGATGGGCGGTCTGGTGCATACGGCACACGCCGCGGCAGACTTGTTGGATGCGTTTGGGTACGATGTTATTATTTTTGAAACGGTCGGTGTAGGTCAATCGGAAATAGATATCGTCCAATTCACCGATACCGTAGTTGTTGTGCTTGTACCGGAATCAGGCGATGGGGTGCAGGCCATGAAAGCCGGCATTATGGAGATCGCGGATTTATTTGTAGTCAATAAATCCGATCGCGATCAGGCGGACATCCTCAAACGTGAATTAGAAGCTGCCGTACAAATTCGTTACGCCCATGCACCATGGATGCCGGTCGTTTTAAAAACAGTGGCAACGCAAAACGAAGGCATTGATGCCGCTTTAGAAACGGTTTTTAAGCACAGAGAATATTTGGAATCAAGCGGGGACATGGATATAAGAAGGAAGAGTCGTATTCGAAACGCATTACTTCGTGGCGTAAATAAAAAATTACACGACCACCTTACTTCCGAAGGATATCGTGGCTTGGTAGATGAACAAATTGATGCTGTTTTTTACAAAAAAATTATCCTGCAAGACGCGGCCGATATGATTTTCCGATCAATGTATTCTTCCGCGATACCGTCCGGAAAATGACGTACCTCTATCAGATGTTTCCACGTCGTATCAAAAATTCACCCTCCGACCAATCCGACATGGCTTCAAAAGCTTCCGATTCACTTTTAATGATTTTTTGCTGTGCATCCACGATAGCCATTTTTTCCGGTAGGCCTTTCACAAACGTGATCACTCCGATCCCATCGGCGTGTTTGATTCGTAAGTAGCCGTTTAAGGATTCGTTTTCACATACCGCCAGTAATTCCACTAATGGTTTATCGCTCAGTTGGCCGCTTAATAACGTGTTGGCGCTTTGGAGTGTGCGCTCAAATGCGTCCACCATGGATTTGATTTTGGCAATAAATAACGATTCTTTGCGAATCGGTTTGATGAAATAATCAACAGCACCTTGTTCGTAGGCATTCACCAGCACGGCTGTATCTTGGAGCTCGGACAAGAAAAGAAATGGCATCAGTTTGAGATGCGGTTTTTTTTGTATGGCTTTAAGGAACGTAAAACCGTCAGAGCCGGGGATATTCATCTCTGCGATGATCATGCGAATATCATGATTGTCCGGTTTTTCGATAAACTCCATCGCCAAGGTTGGTTTCTGGAAGCCGACAGGGGTAAAACCGGCTTTTTCCACCATAGCGGATAAATTAACTAATGACGCGGGATCATTGTCAACGATCAGTATTTTTTTGAGTTTCATCGGCGTCCTTCCTTTTTTTTAAAGTAATTACCGCAATGCATATAAGCAAAACGAATTTCCATATTGGAATTTTTAGTCGAATAACCTAACTTGCCGTGCGGTTAATCATATGTATAACGGAGAAGAAATATGTCTGATCATGTATTAAAAGATCTCGAGCCTAAACGCGTTTTTGATTATTTTTATGAAATAACTCAAGTCCCACGCCCTTCGAAAAAGGAAGAAAAAATCCGAGCGTATATTAAGGGAGTAGCACAAAAACTCAATTCGGACTGGAGTGAAGACGCCGCAGGGAATATTGTCATTCGTAAACCGGCCGCTCCCGGTTATGAGAATAAACCGGTTGTTGTTCTCCAAGGGCATTTGGATATGGTTTGCCAAAAAACGCCAGATACTCAAATTGATTTTGATAACGATCCGATCAAACCCCGCATTGACGGAGAATGGGTCAAAGCAACCGGCACGACGCTTGGCGCGGATAACGGAATTGCCGTAGCGACAATGCTGGCCATACTTGAAGACACGACCATGAAACATGGGGCGTTAGAATTACTATTTACCGTTGATGAAGAAACCGGTCTTACTGGCGCATTGAAATTGGAACCTTCCATGCTCAAAGGACGTTATTTACTCAATCTCGATTCGGAAGATGAAGGTGTGCTATTCATCGGTTGTTCAGGGGGGAAAGACGGTGTTATTCATTTTCCGATCAAACGTAAACCGGCTAAAGAAAATGAAGCGCGCTGTCTTATCGCCATAGAAGGTGGTGTCGGTGGACATTCCGGTATGGATATTATTTTGGGCCGGGCTAATGCGAATAAAATTTTGACACGCGTGTTGTACGAATTAACCAAAGAGTTCAAATTTAAATTATCGGACATCAAAGGCGGAACCGTACGTAATGCCATTCCGCGTGACGCCGCTGCACATATAGCCGTACGCAAGGAAGATATCGGTGCATTTAAAGTACGCGTACAAAAAATGCATAATTACCTCAGTGCGAAATATCAGAGTACCGATCCGGACCTGAAAATTATTTTTAAAGAAGCGCCCATTGCTCAGTTTACTACAATTAAACGCTCGCGTTCTGTTGAGCTGATCCGGCTTTTGAAATCATTGCCCAACGGCGTACAAGCTATGAGCAAAGATGTTGATGGTCTTGTCGAAACATCCGTCAATCTCGCAACAATAGAAACACACGAAAAAGAGATCATAATAGGCTCCAGCCATCGCAGTGCGATCGAAGAGGAAAAACGAGACATTTTAGATCAAGTTGGCGCCATTTGTTCGTTGACGCATGCAACGGTGAAAGAAACCGACGGATATCCGGGATGGAAACCCAATCCACAGTCGAAGCTTCTGGCAATGACCAAAAAAGTTTTCAAAGAAATTTACGGTAAAAATCCAAAGGTAACGGCTATTCATGCCGGTTTGGAGTGCGGTATTATCGGTGAAAAATTTACCGATATGGATATGATTTCTTTTGGGCCGACCCTTCGTAACGTTCACTCGCCGGATGAAGGTCTCCACATACCGACCGTAAAACCATTTTATACTGCGGTACAAAAGCTGTTGGAGACCATCGCGTAATGATAGATGAAGCGCTTATTCGCCGTCTGCAACAAGCTAAGCGTTGGGTTTTTTTCACGGGCGCCGGGATGTCCGCCGAGAGCGGTGTTCCGACATTTCGGGACGCACAAAGCGGTCTATGGGCGCATTTTAAACCGGAAGAATTAGCCACCCCTCAGGCATTTAAACGTAATCCCAAAATGGTATGGGAATGGTACGCGATGCGACGTCAAATGATCGCAGCGGCTAAACCCAACGCGGGTCATTACGTGATTTCCAAACTGGAAAAACATTTTGAAGTGACGACAATCACTCAAAATATAGATAACTTACACACCATAGCCGGCAGTACACGTGTATTGGAACTTCATGGTAATATTTTTCGAACTAAGTGTTTTACGGATGATAAAATTGTAGAACATCCATTGGATACGGATGATATACCGCCGCTATGTCCCAGATGCGGTGGCTATGTAAGGCCGGACGTGGTTTGGTTTGGAGAATTATTACCCGAAAAAATTTTTGAACAGTCTATGCAAGCGGCATCAAACACGGATGTTTTTTTATGTATCGGTACCAGCGGTGTCGTATATCCGGCGGCCGGGTTGCCGATACATGCGCGACAATCGGGGGCACTATTGATTGATATCAACCCTGAAACGACGCCTATCTCCGAACAAGCCGCATACCACCTTCAAGGCGCGTCGGGGCCTATTTTGTCACAACTATTTGAAAAAGTAACCGGCCATTTTATGGAATCACGCACATGAATCGTGGTATTTTTATTTCGTTCGAAGGTATTGACGGCTGCGGTAAATCCACCCAGATTCGACGTTTGCAAATGCGTATCGAAGCCGAGGGACTGCCGGTCATCGCTATGCGTGATCCGGGAGGTACTGCCGTATCCGAAAAAATACGTCAAATTTTGTTATCTACCGAAAGCGTCATTGATCCGGTTACGGAATTATTACTCTACGAAGCGGCGCGAGCCCAGATCTTAGCGGAAAAGATCAGACCTTCGTTGGCCGAAGGACATGTCGTGTTAATTGACCGTTTTTTTGATTCGACGACGGCCTACCAAGGATATGGGCGAAAAATTGATTTGTCGCTGATCCACGCAGCTAACCATATCGCTACACAAGGCCTTTCACCGGATCGCACCTACCTGATCGATATTTCGTGGGATGAAAGCCAGAAACGACGCATTGCGTCGCAGAAAGATCGAATGGAAAACGAAGGGCGGGATTTTTTTGAATACGTTCGTCAAGGATACTTAGCTCTCGCCGAAAAAGAATCCGGACGCGTATTACGTCTGGATGGAGATCAAAATATAGATCGTCTATCTAATCTCATATACCAAGATTTTCTTACTCTCCGCGATAGAACGAAGTCATCATAATGATCCCTTTGAAAAAAATCGAGCACTACAAAGGCGAATTGTCGCTGGGTATTATGGTGACCGGACTGTTGGCGTGTTTTTTTATCGCGGCTTCATATCCTCATTTTTCACCGATGCTGGTATTTATTCTGCAGTCCGGTTTTGAAGCTGGTACAGTGGGCGGAGCAGCCGATTGGCTAGCTGTAAAGATGATTTTTGATGAAATCAAGATTGGTCGCTTTCGTATTGTGCCGGCTTCCGGTATTATTCCGCGAAAACAGAAATCTATTGCTGAAGGCGCCGGTAAATTAGTCGCAGAAGAATGGTTATCCAAGGACAGTATAACCGGCTGGTTAAGCTCATTTGATGCCGCATCGGCATTAGCCGTTCATTTAAAAAAAATTGAGCAGAACGGTGAGTTGGATCGTTTTATCAATTGGGGACGCGCACGAATTATTCAATGGCTGGATTCGCCTGGATCGGATTCATATTTTGAAATGTTATTGCGCGAAGGATTAAAAAATATCAAACCGATGCATTTTTTGGGGCACTCTGTACCGGACGAACAATTTACTAAAGTTCTTCACCGCTTACTTGATCACGCGCCTGAAAAAATAGCCGATACCATGACTTCACAAACCGTGTATGAACTCTTGCGCGATAATATTGAAAGAGAACAAGGTTTTTTTTCCAAGTTATTCTTTGACGCTGGCGAATTAACTGAACGCATCATTACCAAAGTGACATCTATATTGAGATCCATAGCTGCCGATGAAAATCATGAACTACGCCTGGAAATAATAAAACGCGCCTCGGTATGGAAACAAGCGCTTAAGGGTCAAGATAACAATACATGGGACACATGGATACAAGAGTTTATAGGTGAAACAGATTTGAAACAATACATACCAGGGATCAAAGTAAAATTAAAATCATTATTGGATAGTGAAACGGATAGCGGAAAAAAAATAGATGAACTGTTAAAAAACATTTGGCAAAATACCATTTTTATGTTAGAATCAGATCGTAGCTTACAGGTAGCCGTCAACACCCGTTTTACTGAAATAGCGTCCGATATGCTGCAAGCGCATCACGGTAAGATTGCGGAATTGGTGACCTATAACATCAATAAATTATCTGTGCAGGAGATACGTGATCAATTCCGCTCGCGAACATATGATGATATGCAGTGGATTCGTGTCAACGGTGCCGTAGCCGGTTTTGTGATTGGAATTCTTATTGGTTTGTTTCGTTTAATTATCGGATAGATTTCGTTATTAATAACAAAAGCGAAAGATCTGTTATGCAAAAACTTTACGTGGCCGGGCTAGTTTTTCTGTTAAGTTTTTTCTCAGGCGTCATTGTCGCACAAACAAATATGACGTTCTTGAGTCAAAAAGACGATCACGGAAGCAACTATGCTAACCTCTGGGGGTATGTTGACTCACTGGGAAATGAATATGCTATCGTGGGATGTTTCAACGGCACAGCGATAATCAATGTTACCAATCCCGCATCTCCCACTGAAATCGCATACATTCCTGCCCCCAGTTCGTCATGGCATGAAGTTCAGGTTTGGGATAAATATGCTTATGTCGTATCTGAAGGTGGTAACGGTTTGCAGGTAATTGATTTATCTCAATTGCCGGCCTCGGCCTCATTAGTTCAAAACTGGACAACACCAAATTATTTCAGAACACACGCACTACAAGTGCGTGACGGGTATGCTTATCTAACCGGTGGTAATGTGACACAAGGTGTCCCCGGCGGCAAAGATATAGGTGGAATTAAAATCGTCAGTTTAGCGGATCCAAGAAATCCAGTGGAAGTGGGGAACTGGGCGGAAAATTATGTACATGACTGCTATGTACGCAATGATACGATCTACGCTGCTTCGATTTTTCAGGGCATTATTTATGTCATTGACACAAAAGTTAAATCTAAGCCACGTACCATTCATCAGTTTACTTATCCTAATGCATTTAGTCACAATACCGCATTATCTGACGACGGAAATTATCTTTTCACTACGGATGAAACTTCAAGCCCGGCAGGTCGTTTACGAATTTGGAATATTTCAACTCTGCGCGATGGAATTCCAAACAATACGAATATCTCGCAAGTCAAAGATTTTGGTACGACGGCCATCGTTCACAATGTTTACGTCAAAGGGCGTTATGCCTATGCTTCCTACTATACCGAAGGCGTACGAATTTGGGATCTAAATAACATTTCGACCTTGCCTGTCGCCGGTGCATACGATACATATGATGCGGATAATTCGGCGAATTTTACCGGTGCGTGGGGTGTTTTTCCTTTTTTTCCTTCGGGTAACATTGCGATCTCCGATATGGTACGGGGCTTGATCATGACCAGCTTTAGCGGTAAAGAAACTGGGCAAATCAATGGTACTATCAAGGACATAAACACGGACCTACCTTTAGCAGGGGTCAAGGTCGCCTTACTTGAGGATACCCAAACGCGTATGACGGATGTCTCCGGGCAATATAGTTTTTCAGCTCTGCGTGGTGCAACAACCGTAAGGCTTCGCAAATCGGGATACCGCACGGCATACCATAATACTACAGTACCGTTAAATAGCACCTCTACTTATAACTTTACGATGACACCGCTGCCTCTTGATCCACCTTCTATGATTACAGCCATCGGAGATAGTGGCATTGCAACTTTGACATGGAATGTCATCGCACCGGATGACATAATCAAATATAGAATTTATTACGGGACGTCGCCTAATCCTACAGCGCAGATGGATTCCGTCATTGATGCGCGGGATACGGTGCGTTTGTATTCAACGCTTACAGTTGGCGGAACATATTACTTTAGAGTAAAAGCCGTGTATTGGGACGGCCAGGTAAGCGATTTTTCTCCTGAGGTAAGTACGTTTATTCCCAACAAAAAACCTGCCGCCACGACGATTTTGAGTTTGCAATCGGATAGCGCTCAGGCAACGTTGCGCTGGCTTAAAACCAACGATAGTGATTTCCTGCGATATCGTATATTCGCGGGCACTTCACCCAATCCGACGACACAAGTAGACAGCGTTTCTACGCAAGCCGATACAGTACAAACGATATTCAATCTTACGAACGGGCAAATGTATTATTTTGCTGTCAGCGTTGTGGATGTGGACGGTCTTGTGAGTCGTTTGTCAAATGAGGTTTCAGTTGTTGTAAATCCAATTGCATTAAATTTGGTTACAGCCTTGTATCAGAATTCAATTCTTCCCCAATATGTCAATGTTGTAGTGAATACGAATATTGCTTTGATCAATTCGCCCAGTGTAAGGGTGTGGCGAACCAACGATACGACGACGGTCGCACTCAGTTCGTTACCCGGAACTACGAATACTTATTCCGGTAGTTATCAGCTTAAACAAAGCGGAACATACACAATCCAAACACGTGGGATTTCATTCAGAAATCAAGATTCTACAAAATTACGTTATCTCACGGCTACTTTGGCCAAACCAAGTTCGGATAACCGTTTAACTACTGAAGACGGGGCTTCCGTATTGATGATTCCGGGTAGTGCTGTGACAACCGATATGTTTTTTACATGTTCGATAGAAAAAAATGAAGAAGCCGAACGAATTTACGCGTTTGGACCGGATATCAACTATACTGCGCCACTGCAACTTCAATTCAAGTTGCCCGCTTTAACTAATGAACAGCCTAAAAAATGGTTTATTCTTCGCGAAGAAAATGGACAGTGGATCAAACTAGAATCACATGTACTGGCCAATGAAAATATAATACGGACAAACACCTCCTCGTTAGGCCGATTTAAATTGCAATACGATCCGACGAGCGGTGACGAATCGTTGATTGTGAAATCATTTGATCTAAAACAAAACTTTCCCAATCCGTTTAATCCGGAAACGACTATAGCCTTTACTTTGGAAAATAATTCTGATAGGTTGACGTTGGCGGTTTACAATGCACTTGGCCAAAAAATAAAAACATTATGGGATGGACCGAAAACTTCAGGCTACCATCGCGTTACTTGGGATGGAACTAATGAAACCGGGCAACGGGTGAGCACGGGGATATATATATACCGTGTGAATACCGGCAAGTCCGTGTTTAGTAAAAAAATGCTTCTGATCAAATAAGGGGAGACAACATGAAACGTATAATATATTCATTATTAGTAGTTCTTACCGCGATGTCGTGCGATGTGGATGTGGAAGATACATCACCGAATTCGTATGCCGAATTTATGTCGGAAGGATGGATTTTATTTAGCCAAACTTATTACGACTCTTCGTATCAAACATTTGTCGATGCCATAAAGAAATATCCGGATTCGGCCGATGTATATACGGGCGCCGGATGGGCATTGATGAAAATGGACAGTTTGAATAAAGCCGGTCAAACTTTTACAACAGGATCAACCAAAGTCGGTAAGGATGTTGACTTTTATGCCGGTTGGTCTTTTTGCGAAAATGCACGGCGTCAGTTTTCAAGTTCCAATGAAAAATTAATGACGGCACTCAGCCTTAAGCCAACCTGGTCATTTCCGTATGCCGGAAATATCGGAGCATCGGATCTTAAAGCAATGAAAGCAGAAAATTATTTTATGATGGGTGATTTTGTATCAAGCCTGGCTGCTGTACAAGTACTGGATCCTAATTTCACAGCCGATATACAATCTGATGTTGGTATAGGTGAATTGGCCGTTAAAATAGAAGCGCTAAAAAAGGCCAATTAGTATCTACTAAAAACGACTCCATAATAAAAAAAAGCTCTATGTAGAAGGCCGGTATTTTACTGTTTGTCATTGAGGTAGATTTTTAGTTTGTCGCCGACCTTAATGGTATTGGAAGAAAGTTTATTCCATCGTTTGATGTTGGACACTTCTACATTAAACATTTTTGCAATGCTGATCAGATTATCGTTATCCTGCACGACATATATTTTCATTCCCGGCTCTTCGGCCGTCACTTCTTTGGTGCGTTTATTGGTAGCGTTACGATAACCCTCGTCCGGCATATACTGATCAATATAAAGCGTCAATACCTGGCCAGGGAATATCGGATCGCCGTAATAAAGCCCGTTCCAGTCGCGAATGTTTTGCGCGGTGATATTATACCACTCGGCAATATGACCTAATGTCTGACCGGCTTCGACTTTAAAAGTCAATTTCTTCTTTCCTGCCATCCAGTTGGTATTGGTTTTACCGGTACCACCCGCATTAGTAGTCTTAGTTTGATTGGAAGTATTTGCCACGGGTGTATTTCGGACAGGTGTAGGCTCTTTGGTAGCTACATACGATTTGGGCGCCACCGGGATAAGAATCCATTGGCCCGTCGTTAAGTTAACACTGCTTTTTAACTGATTGGCCTGTTGTATGGCTTTGACGTCCGTCCCATAACGATTGGCAATTCCGGACAAGGTTTCGCCGTACTTGACCTGATAGCGTACCCATGAGCGTTTCTTGTCTTGTGGAATTTTGGCATAATTTTCAAGAAATGCAGTACGTGTTCCAAAGGGAATTTTCAACAGATAGTTTGGAACTGTCGGAGGTGTACACCAACGAAGAAGTGCAGGGTTGAGGTCGCGAATACTGTCCGGTGTCGAGTTGACGCATTGCGCGATAATCTCCAGATCAAGACATTCGGTCACAGTTACCGTATCCATGCGTGCAGCCGATTCGGTTTCCAAGGCAATACCGTATTTAGCCGGGTCGCGAACGATCTGTGTAGCGGCTATAAAATAGGGAACATAGTTACGTGTTTCCCTAGGTAATTTGGTCATTTCCCAATAATCGCGTGTATTATTTTTCTTCATTGCATTATATATACGACCCGATCCGGCGTTATAAGCGGCTAATGCCAAATACCAGTCGCCAAACTCATTAAACAGATCCTTGAGGTATTTGAAGGCATAACGCGTGGAAACGTATAAGTCCCGGCGATCGTCAACCCACCAGTCAACATTCATCCCATAACCGGTAGCTGTTTTTTTGACAAACTGCCAATGCCCGACAGCGTGAGCGTGCGAACGCGCCTGTGCGCTATATCCGCTTTCGATCATCGCAAGGTATATCATATCGTCGGGAACACCTTCTTCACGAATGATCGTGCGAATCAAGTCGGCATCGCGGCCAAATTTGCGATATAGATATTTGATGTTTGCGCCGCCATTTTTGGTGAGGTAGTCCGTAAACTTACGAATCCGCTCGTTATCAATATTGATCGGAATAAAATCCATGGCGTGACCCTTGGCGATCGGTGCTTTGATCGTACCGATGGAATTACTTCCGCTCAAACCGATATCATAAAATACCAACCGGCTTATCACGGTTTGTTGGAACGAATCCTCTTTGTATTCATTTTGGATTTCAAGCAGATTTTTGTACTGATCGATGATGCCTGAGGCTAACCAATTGGGGTAATCCATTTTTCCATTGGTGCCATTTTCTTCATTTTCAGTTTTAGTGTCATCCGCAGGAGCGGCTTCAGATAAGTCAATATTGGGATCGAAAAGATTATTGGCATTGTCATCGGTTGTTTCTTGTTTAGCCAATACATCGCCCCAGGCGACTAACGCGTCAATGGCTTTTTGATAATACGATTTGGCAAGCGATGCATTTTGATCAACATACCAGGCTTTGAGCGCCAAACTATAATTAGCCTTAACGGATGCTATAGCTGTAGTATCTTCGACGGAACCGTTACTAAGCCCTGAAACCGCCGGAGTCAATTCTAAAAACTGAACCGGTTGTTCATTGATCTCAGGTTTGACAGTATCTTTCATCGTCAAACTATCGCGAACCGAAACGACAGAACTCATAGGGGACGAAGTTGCTTCTTTAGCAGAGGAACAGGAGGCAAGCGATATCAAAATAACAAAGCTCAACATCATAATACAAAAATTAAAAACGCGTAGCATTACAAACTCCTTAAATATACATTTTTAAACCGCGGCAATATAAAGCATAGGATAAGTATTGTCAACCAAAGTTTAACGAACACCGCTTTGTTTTTGAAAGACTTATCAAGGTGAGATATTTTGACAATGCTTAACAAAGCGATTGTTAATGCATCAAAATATCATATATTGATTCGTCTCAAAAAGTTCTTTGAAAGCATGAAAAGCAGATGCGATGATCGTTCCGTATCGTAGTGATAACGGAAAGGAAAGTCCGAACTCCTTAAGGCGCGGAACTGGCCGAGATTTCCAAGAAATGCAAGGTCGGGTGATGATCGCGAAAGCGGTGATCAACGGATAGTGGAACAGAAAATAAACCGCCACGCCGATGGTGTGGTAAGGGTGAAACCGTGCGGTAAGAGCGCACGTGGTGTTTGCGCAAGCGGCGCCATGCTAAACCCTTCCGGGAGCAAGATCAAATAAGAAGAAGTCCCGCAAGGGGCGGGCCGCCTGCCTGATTCGCAAGAGCTTCTTCGGGTAGATCGCATTCCGTCGCATGGTATCATGCCGGTCATGATGCCGTGAACGGGATTTCCGGCTTGCCGGAAAAGATAAATGATCATCCGTATGCTTCGGCGTACGAACAGAATTCGGCTTACGATCTGCTTTTCAATTTTTATTTGATTGAATAGAGTTTTTGCTTTATCTTGCGCGGTTGTTAAGGTCATGTATTAAACCGGCTTCGAAAGTGAGTGTGGTGAAGGTATGGCACTTAATGGACACGTTTTGGTGCTCAATCAGAATTATGAGCCGATGACGATATGTCATGTGAAAAAGGCGTTTGTTCTGGTTTTTTTGGGCAAGGCGGAGATCATCGAAATTGCCGAAGGGCGAAGTATTCGTTCGGTTTCGCACGAGTACCCGTTCCCGAGCATCGTACGACTGATGAGTTTCGTTTACAAAAAACGTAAAGGCATAATGTTGTCCCGAAAAAATATTTTGAAACGGGATAATTACCAGTGCCAATACTGCGGAACACGTACCGACGCGATGACGGTAGATCATATTTTACCGAAAGTGCGCGGCGGCAAAGATGCGTGGGAAAATCTGGTCACCGCGTGTATCACGTGCAATAATAAGAAAGGGGATCGCACCCCGGACGAAGCGCGGATGGTGCTGATGACAACACCCCGCAGGCCGCACCCGCTCAGTTTTATCCAAGGGCATGCGAGCGGCCACTATGATAACTGGAAACAATATCTTTTTATGTCATGATGCGCTTGTTATCACACATTACACAGGCGCGGCGACAGTGTAACCGGCTTCGAAAGCCGATTTCTCAAACGGACGAAAGGTTGTATGCCGAGAATTTTCAGCGGAATGCGCCCGACAGGGAAATTGCATCTGGGACATTTGGTCGGAGCATTGGAAAATTGGGTCAAATTTCAGGACTCGTATCAAACCGTTTACGGCATTGTTGATTGGCATGCACTGACGACCGGCTACAAAGACACCGCTTCACTTCGAAACTACATACTCGAAACGGCTATTGATTGGATTTCCGCCGGTATCGATCCGCAAAAAAGTATTATCATGCAACAGTCCCGCGTCAAAGAACACGCGGAGCTGCATTTGCTTTTTTCGATGATCACACCAACGCCTTGGTTGATCCGCAATCCCGCTGTCAAAGAACAAGCGCGCGATATGGGACTTATCGAAACGACGCAAGACGAACAAATGATGCGCATTGATTTCGGCCATCTCGGGTATCCTGTTTTGCAAACTGCGGATATATTGGTATATCAAGCGGATACCGTACCCGTCGGTGAGGATCAGGTACCGCATATCGAACTATGTCGTGAAATCGCACGCCGCTTCAATTTTTTATACAGCGCATCCGGTTTTCAGTTCCCGGAGCCCCAACACAAGTTGACGGTCACACCGCGGCTTCCGGGTATTGACGGTAACGCCAAAATGAGCAAAAGCCTCGGAAATTGTATTTATCTTTCTGATGATGACGCAACAATCGAATCGCAGGTGCGAAAAATGGTCACCGATCCTCAAAAGCTGCGTAAAAATGATCCCGGCCGTCCGGAAGTTTGTTCGGTTTATAGCTATCACAAAGTGTTTAATACCGACGAAACGCAGGGCATTGCATTGGGATGTACAACCGGCGAATTGGGATGCGTCGCATGCAAAAAAAATCTTGGACAAAAACTATCTCAACGTTTAGAACCTATGCGCCAAAAACGCGCCGAATTGGTATCGGATCTCCATGCGGTCGAAAAAATAATATCCGAGGGCTCCGACAAAGCCCGTGCTATCGCGTCCGATACGATGGTTTCGGTTCGCCGAGCTATGAAACTTGATTAACGCACGAAAGGAAAAAACTATGCGTTACGTTTTGTTTTGGATACTCAGCATAAGTACACTGTGTGCGCAGGATCAGATCCAACCGTACAAAGATTACGACAACGATTGGCTTTCACCGCAGTTTCACAAAGGACGTCGCGAGGCGTTGGCTCAGAAAATGAAACCCCACAGCATCGCCGTGCTTTTTTCGTCGGAAGAACGCCTTCGCAGCAACGATACGTATTATCAATATAAACCCGAGAGCAATTTCTATTATCTGACCGGTTTCCGTGAACCCAATGCGGCATTGATTTATTTGCCGGAGGGTTGGGTTGTCGGCGGAAAAACATATTCGACGGTTATGTTTGTGCCCAAACGAGATTACCGCTATGAAGTATATAACGGACGTCGCATGGGTACCGACGGCACACAGAAAATTCTCGGCATTGATACGGCGTTTACCAATGATGAATTCAGCACGCAGTTAAACAAAATTTTACTCCAACAGCAGACTGCTTCGAAATTGGAAAATGTGTATTGTTTTAATTTACGTGAGCAATATGACACTAAGACGCTGCGTAACATGACGACGGCGTTTACGGATTTTCGTAATAATCCCCGAAGCCTTTTGGGATATATGAATTCGGCGGATTTTATCAATGTGGAACCGTTGATCGGCGAACTGCGTGCCGTAAAAACAGAAGAAGAAATCGTCTTACTTAAAAAATCCATTGAGATAACCAACGACGCCCATTTGCAAATGATGAAAAGCTGCGAACCGGGGCAAAAAGAGTTTGAAATCAAGGCGGTCGGTGAATATGTCTTTACGCGCCTGGGTGCGGAATACGAAGGTTATGGTAGTATCTGCGGTTCGGCCGAAAACAGTATTATTCTTCACTATACGACCGATCGTCGTCAAATGAAAGATGGTGACGTATTGCTCGTAGATATGGCCTCCGAATACCACGGTTATTCCGCCGATGTGACGCGTTCGTATCCGGTCAACGGCAAATTTACCAAAGAACAAGCCATCATTTACAATATCGTGCTCAAAGCTCAACAAGCCGGTATTGACCGCATTAAACCGAATGTACCTTACCGTGAAGTAGCGGATGCCATTACCAAAACATTGGAAGATGGTCTTTTGGAAATCGGGTTGATTCAGGATCGCAAAGATGCAAAAAAATATACCGTGCACGGCTATATGCATTCGATCGGACTGGACGTACACGATCCGCAGTCGTATGACAGGCCGTTCGTTCCGGGTTTTTTTACGACGGTAGAACCGGGTATTTATATCCCTGAAAATGCACCGTGCGATAAAAAATGGTGGAATATCGGTATTCGCATCGAAGATGATATTTTGGTCACCGAAAGCGGCAATATCAATCTGTCTGAGCGTGTACCCCGCAAAATAGAAGACATCGAAAAACTTATGAAGAAAAAGGGTGTTGGTAATGTACCGTTGGATAATAATTGAGGGCGCATCGTGTATCGTGTAAAGTTAGAACAATTTGAAGGCCCTTTGGATTTATTGTTATTCTTCGTTCGTAAGGACGAACTGAATATATACGATATTCCTATCGCATACATCACCAAGCAGTATCTCGAATACCTGCATTTGATGCGTACGCTCAATCTGGACATTGCGGGTGAGTTTATTCTGATGGCCGCTACGTTGATGCGTATCAAGGCCAAAATGATGTTACCACCGGATCCGACGACCGAAGAAGAAGAGGAACTGATCGATCCGCGCCAGGAATTATCACGCCGGCTTGTCGAATACCGCCAGTTTAAAGAAGCTTCCAAATCATTGGCCGAGCTGGATGAGTATTGGCGCTCCGTATATCGCCGGAGCTATTTCAATTTTGATCTGATCCCTCAGCAAACCGAAGAAGCTGTTGGTTTAAAAGATATCTCCTTTTTTGATCTTTTGACGGCTTATAAAAATGCAATGGCCAAAAAGCCGGCTGTCATTTATCACAACGTGGAACGTCTCAATGTTACGGTCGAAGAACAGCAGGAATACATCATGGATTTTTTCCGTGATCGCAATATGTACACGTTTCTGGAACTCGTCGAGGATATGAGCAAGATTGAGGTGGTAGTTACATTTTTAGCCTTGCTGGATCTCGTTAAAAAAGGAGAAATCGCAGCACGCCAAACCACCCTTTTTGATGATATATGGATTTACAAAGCGTCCGCATATACGGATGAAATTCCCGATGAGTTACGCGCCGACGAATCCGAAACGAAACAGCCGATACCTTTAAACGAAGAAACTGTTCTCACACCGTCCGATGCGGCTGTGTTGAATGAAGTTTCATCTGACGATACAACGTTTGCGGTGAATGAATCCGAAGATACGGCTTTGGATTCGTCATTAACTGAGGCCGCCACATCGCCCGATAGCGAATTAGCAAACGACCGCATTGATATGGCGCAAACGGATGACCCGGTGCAAGAAGTCGAACAAGCCACAGTTGATATGAATATTGAGGGTGTTACCGATGAAGCGAAAACCGATGCGGAAACGGTTGGATTGAATGAAGAAATTATAAATAACGAAGCCTTCGTTGCGATTCCCCAAGTCGAAGAACAACCGCAAACGGAATATACAGATACTTCTGAGGCGTTTGCTGATTCCGAAAATGATGAAATTATAGACGCAACAGCCGAAGAAAATTTAAATTCACTTTCAAATGAAAACATTCATTCAGTTGAAAAAACTCAATCGAATTTGTCTTCAGATGAAACAATATCTGTATCGGTGAATGAATCAACGGAAGCTGATTTTTATACCCAAGTACCATCGGAAAATATTTCTTCCGCACAAAATCAGTCTGAAATAAGCCATGTTAAAACGGAAAATATTGATTCACACGGTGACGAGTTTTCAAACGAAGAAACGGAATCATTGGATCGTACAATAGTAAATGCAGCCGATGATACGATCGCAACGGATTTAACCGCCTCAATAACCGAAGTGACTGTTGATGAAAATGTAACCGATGATGCCGTTTTTTTAGCAACCACGACAGAAGACCAAACGATAACAGAGCCCGTTCCCGTCGAGCGTATCAGAACAGTAATCGCCGAATCGCAAGTCAATGTAAATAATTCTGATGCCGAATCGGTGGATACAATCACGGATAATGCGGCTCTATCAGACACTGAAGATAAAGTGATTGCGCCAACGAATGAGCTGATCGTTGCGACGGCTGAAACAAATGCAGACGATGTTGATCAAACACCATCGCAGGTTAGTTCAAACGAAATCGGCAATAATAGTAAAACAGATCAAACTGAATCAGATACGATAATACCAGTCGGGGAAGATGAACCCGCATTAATTCGCGCAAACGATGTTTCGACGACGGATATTCAAGCTATTCACGAAAATGAATTAACCTCCGAGGATGTGATTGAACGTGCTGCGTCGGAACCATCACAGAACACCGATCCTGTTCATATCATTGAGGCGATTCACAATCAAAACTATGAAACGATTCAACCGGATTTAGTAAAACCGCTCGTTTCACAAGACGAACCAAGAACTGATGGCGCGTCTGTTGTCTCAGCTAAAATGGAAGATGATGCAAGCAAACCCTTGACTGAACAGCATGAAACCGCCGATGCGACTCTTAGCCGCACCGTAACAAACGGAGAAAAACCATCGCTTGATGAAATGGAAAAACCGTCTATTATAACGGTATTTGTTCGGAAAATAGTATCTTTTGTCAAACGTTTTTTTGGAAAATGATAGATGATAGGTTATTAAAAAGATTATGGAAGAACAGAATCAAAACGAATCCAACTTGGAACCCACGGAAGTACAGATTGATACCGAGACATCGGAGGTCCCTGCGGATCCGCGTATTGTGGACGGATTGCCGCTTCAAAATGTAGTTGAGTCCATTATTTTTGCATCGACGGAACCTTTGCCGATGGATCGTCTTTTGGAGTGTATTCAAAAAGATTACGTTCAGGCTTCGTTAGTTCGACAAGTGATAGATGAGATCAATAAACATTATCAGGCCAACAATTTACCGTTGCGAATTATCAAAATCGCCGGCGGTTATCAATACGCCACCCATCCGCAGTATGACAAATGGGTTAGTCGACTTTTCAAATCAAAAGCGGAAAAAAAATTATCCCAATCTTCGCTCGAAGTGCTGGCAATTGTGGCGTATCGCCAACCAATTTCACGTGCGGAGATTGAACGTATCCGAGGGGTAAACGCCGATTGGACATTGCGTTCACTGATGGAAAAAAATTTAATCACGGTGGTGGGTCGTGAAGATGCACCGGGAAAACCTTTACTTTTCGGCACGACCAAGCCGTTCTTGGAGCATTTCGGTTTGGATGCCATCAATGAACTTCCCAAACTCAAAGAGATCGAAGACATCATCAAAGAAGATAAAGAGTTTGCCGAGACGCTGGAATTTGATTTTGCCGATAAAAAAGCGGCGGAAGCGGCGGCTAAAACGGCTGACGAAACAGCGAAGAACGAAGGGCTGTCTCAAGAATTCGCTGAAATCGATACGATGCTTAAAGAAAATAATTTTAATCCCGAAGATCATTTGAAGTGAGAGGCGATGAATTTTGATTATTTAAATGACCAGGCTTGGATCGTCAATCAGGACATCCCATGGAAGCATTTGTCTAAAGATCTTTCCGAAGTGCGCATTGCGATTATCACTACGGCGGGACTTTATATGTGGAAAACGCAAAAACCGTTTTCTTTTGAAGATGAGATACCGGATGTCTCATTTCGTGAAATTCCCAATTCCGTTACCCAGGAAACTGTTCGAGTGTCCCATCGTTACATGGATCTATTCGGGTCGGCCGGGGTGGATATCAATAGCGTGTTTCCTATCCATCGTTTACAAGAGATGGTATCCGAAAAACGTATCGGCGGTCTAGCGGAAACCCACTACAGCGTGATGGGCGAAGTCAGAGATCCGCGGTTGTTTATTGAAGATTGTATGCCCAAAATACTGAAATTACTCCAAAAACAATTGGTGGATGTTGTTTTGGTAACGCCGGGAGGCCCTTTGGGGCATCAAACAGCGGGGATGATCGCACGATTTCTGGAGGAAAACGATATTACGACGATAACTATCGGCGCGGTAAAAGCCATCGCGCAAAACGTTAAGTCGCCGCGTACATTACTGGTGCGTTATCCTTTCGGTATGTATTTCGGTGCGCCATTTGATGCCGATAATCAAAAAGAAATAGTCAACGAGTGCCTGGTCCATCTCAAAGCAATTCGCGAACCCGGTGAGGTGTCTGAACTGAGTGTACGGTGGCAGGATACGTTTAAAACAGCTTTGCAGATCAAACCGGAGTTACCGACGCTGATGGACACCGGCGCCATCATCGCGGAACCCGTGATCGAGAAGAAAAAAATTGCAGCGGACGAATTTTAAATTATGATGCGACTTAATAAATTTATGGCTACGGCGGGGGTCGCCAGTCGCCGCAGTTGTGACGAAATCATCGGCGAAGGGCGTGTTACTGTCAACGGACAAGCTGTTACGGATTTATCTTATCAGGTGGATGAGGCGTTAGATCGTGTCGAAGTGGACGGTCAACTTCTTTCGATCAAAGAAAAAGATGTGTACATTATCCTGCACAAACCGCTGCGGTATGTAACCACCGTCAAAGATGAGCGGGGCCGTGATTCGGTCGTGGATCTAGTCAAAATTACGGAACGTGTGTATCCCGTCGGCCGACTTGATTTCGATACGACCGGACTTCTGCTATTGACCAACGACGGTGAATTGGCTTTTCGTCTGGCCCATCCCAAGTTTGGCATTGAAAAAACATACATCGCTTTGCTCAATAAAAAAATCGGCGAATCGGAGTTGCAGCAATTGCGCCGGGGCGTCGTGCTGATTGACGGTAAAACAGCACCGTGTAAAGCCGAAAAATTGGGAAAAGAGCTTGTCAAAATTACCATCCACGAGGGTAAAAACAAACAAGTCAAGCGCATGTTTCGTAAACTGGGCTATAAAGTGAGGGAGCTGCACCGCTCGCAGTACGGTCCTATACAGCTGGGTAAACTCAAATACGGACAGTGGCGTAATCTCAAACCGGCTGAGGTGTTGGCGTTAAAAAAGGCCACGGGTTTGATAAAAAAATAGTCATAGTGAAGTGAAAAAATTACTGATCACATTAGACGGTCCCGCGGGAAGCGGAAAAAGCACGACCGCTAAATTATTAGCTAAGCGGCTTGGTTATTGTTATCTTGATACCGGCGCTATGTACCGAGCGATAACATTGCAAGCCATACATCACGGTATTTTTCCGACCGATCCTGAAAAAATCATTACGATGTTGCCGGACATCACACTGCATATTGATTACAAAGACGGACGCCAGCAAACCTTTCTCAATGGTTGGGATGTGTCCGAAGGTATCCGATCACCCGAAGTAACACGCCATGTCAGCGCCGTTTCGGCGATAGCCGAGGTACGAACTTTTTTGCGGCAACAACAGCAACATATCGGTAACCAGGGCGGTTACGTCGTAGATGGGCGTGACATCGGAACGGTGGTTTTTCCCAATGCGGATATCAAATTTTATATGACGGCCAAAGTCGAAGAACGCGCACGCCGACGTTTGAAAGAAATGGCGGATACCGATGAATGGGATTTGCCCAAAATGATCGAAGATATACAAAAACGCGATCACGCCGATATGACTCGCGCCGAAGCGCCTTTGCGGCAACCTCCCGACGCGATCGTAATAGACAATTCACTCATGACCTTGGATGAACAAATACAGGCCATCATCGCACATATCGAAAACCGATTTGGTAAGCAATAATTCTGATTTTTTTTGAATTTATTCTAATGAGCCTATGACAAACGAATCCTACCCTGAAAAAATCGGAAGGTATCAGATACTCAGCCTTTTGGGTGAAGGGGCCATGGCTAAAGTTTTTAAAGCTGTGGATACGCGTATTGACCGTGTCGTAGCTTTGAAAATGTTGCAATTTCGTGAAGGGATGACCGATGAAATGATCCAGCAACTCAAGGATCGTTTTGTGCACGAAGCCAAATTTGCGGGTAAACTGACTCATCCGAATATTGTTACCATCTATGACGCCGAAGAAGAAAATGGCGTATCGTATATGGCGATGGAGTATGTGGATGGCCGGACATTGGAATCCGTCATTGAAAACAACGAAACCCTTACGGTTGAGCAGATTCTTGATATCCTGATCCAGCTCGCGCATGGTTTAGACTATGCCCATAAACATGATATTATACATCGCGATATCAAGCCCGGCAATATCATCCTCACATCGGAAGATATTCCTAAAATCATGGATTTCGGCATTGCTAAAATCACCACGTCCAGTACGACGGTGATCGGTACGATTTTAGGAACGCCCGGATATATGTCACCGGAACAGATAACCGGCAAATCGGTAGACCATCGGACAGACATCTTCGCTTTAGGTGCCGTTTTTTACGAATTGCTTACTCGCGAAAAAGCTTTTCCGGGAAAAAATCTAACGGAGATCATGTATCGCGTGGTCAGCGAAAATCCCATGCCGCCCAGCATGGTCAACCTCAATGTACCGGAGATCATCAATCCTATCGTCATGCGGGCAATCGCCAAAGGCCCGGGAGAGCGTTATCAATCCGGGACCGAATTTGCCAAAGCGCTAGAGGCGACCAAAAAGCAATTATCATCGGGCGGCCACCGGACGACTATTTCTAAAAGTGCACCGCCGTCTGCCGATAAAAAAACAGAAATCGTAAGATTTTTTGAAAACCGATATGTCGGCATGGTTTCGTTTGGTTGGGCGACATTAGCTACGATTTTGTTGCTTATCACATGGTCCGGCGGATTTGAGTTTAGCCGTATGGCACGTTCTTTGAGCGAAAAAGGCCCCGCTTCATTGATCATGAATCTCAATGTACCCGATGCCGAAATTATGATTGACGGTGATCGTTATACCCCGCAAAGTTCATTGTTTCGTCTCGATAGCGTGGGGGTCGGTGAACGCCGCATTACGGTAAAGCGCGATCATTACGAGTCGTACGAAACCGCGGTGATTTTCGGAAAAGGGGAACAGAAAAACATAGAAGTTCACCTTAAACCGTTACCGGTCGAAATACCGCCGGGAAGTGATACTTCTTTTGTTACTATTCGCTCATCGCCGGATATGGTCAAAGTGGAAACAAGCTACGGTAAGTTCTTGGGATTTACGCCGATAGACAGTTTGATTTTCCCCGGAGGTCGCTATACGTTGATTTTTTCACGTGAGGATTTTATTTCGCGTAAACGCGACATTGCGCTTGGAAAAAAACGTCTGACGTATGTGGAGCAGTCATTAGAAAAACAACGCGGTACCGTTTCACTGGATCAAGTTTTTCCGGAACAAAGTTATCTTATGGTGAATGGAAGACGAGTTCAGAAAAATTATAGAAATAATTCGTATGTCTTGCCGGTCGGAAATCAAGTATTAACAATTAAAGCCGATGGTTATGACGATTTGGTCAAAACTTTGCGCGTGGAACCGGATTCGGTGCTTGTACTGACAGATTCCCTCAAAGCGCAATGGACATCCGTGCGCTTTGAAAGTAATCCCACAGGCGCGGACGTGTACTTAGACGGATCGGAGGAGTCGGCAGGTAAAACACCGGTTATTGTAAATGATTTGCTTGCCAATTCGCATAAATTACGAGCGGTATTGCGCAATGAAAAACGATTGATGAATTTCCGCGCTGTCAAAGGCGATACGGCTACTGTGCGTGTAGTTTTTGCAAACCCGAACGGGTATCTCAATTTGGTTAGCGATCCGCCCGGTGCCGAAATATTTCTTAATACTGTACGTGACGGTGACTACAAAACGCCGGTCAAGCGCGAATTGAAACCCGGTTTTTATAAAGTACGATTGACGCACCCGTCATTTAAAAAATATCACGAAATCACGGTAAGGGTAAGGCCTGACTTTACGACCGAGCTTGTACATAAGTTTGAACCGTGATTTCTAATAACCGATTCGTCGCTTTAGTTTGCATTCTATGGCTTATATCGGGTTTGGGATGCGAGAAAAATATCAAAATTATTCGCGACGGGTTTCGGTTGGAATACGCGATCAACAATCCCGCTCATGCCTTCCACGTACGTCTTGTTTTTGAGACCAATCCCCGCGACAGTTTGATAGGCCTGATGTATATTGCCAGAACGGCAAAAGAATCAGGCATTTTGGATTACCGTGAAGCGCATATGTTACGTCAATCCACCGGTGATACATTATTCCTGAATTCGTCTCAGTTTTCTGATTTATTAGAGTGTGTGGGTGATTTACACAATACGATAAAGCCGTCCAACGTGTATGGACAATCCGACGGGAAAATCGTTAACATCAATCTAAGACATTCGGGAAAGAGTTATGATTGGCGGTTATTTGGTAAATCGGATCAATCTTCAGCCAAAAAGCTGACTGCTTATATAGAAATGATGTTTGAAGAGACGTATCCCGGCATTTCTTTATCGGCGGAAAACTCGCGTATTGATTTGTCACTTCGCGATCATGTAAACTCAAGAAACACAGAAACAAATTTTTCGATCTATTCGAACAATAATATGATCCGTGTACATCAAGATAGTCTGAGTGTATACACATTGGATGTGGGAAAATATTTGTACCTTTGGCAGGTTTTGGAAGCAAACGATGTTTGGCGTCTTGATGATAATAAAGCCATGCAGGATAAGTATCCTAGCTTTTACGAATTGAAGATTCAGATGGGCAAGCGAACACACCGTTGGTCTGTTTACGCGCCGATCTATCTTGATGATCGCCGTTATCTGCGTATTGTACAAGCCATCGAGTCAACCGTGTTGAGCCGTTAAAAGGAAATACATGTTTAGTTTTTGGCTATCCAATAAACTTCGCGGGTCAATGCTAATATTACGGATCGTCGCACCCGCGATGATGGCATTTATACCTTTAACATCCGATTTGGATTATGAATTTGCTGAGACATTAAACATTATTAATGTCATTTTCTTCGCCGTTTGGATGAGCACGGAAAGGGCACATTCCAATACTAGCTATCATTCCGGCGTCTTACGAACCGTTAATCGGTTGCTGTTGCCGATCATTTTTTTTGATTTTGTCATCATTTCGATTGCGATGATTGCCGGTCATCATTTGCATTGGTATCGTACTTTTGGTTTGTATTTTTTACTTCCCTTTGTAGGGAGTTGGATAGGTCTTACCCTTGGATATGTCTGTCGCTTTTTTATCCAAAGAAGGCCTTGGTTGGGGGTGGCGATAATCCTGTTATTCACCTTGATCCTAAATCTGATTTGGTTGCTTTTCACCGCGCCGATTTTCGTTTATAGCATTTGGTGGGGCTATTTTGCAGGTCCGATCTACGACGAATGGATTCCATTGACGGACACACTTGTATTTCATCGTTTATTCTCATTGGGGTTCGCGTTTGCCATTTTTATATCCGGTGATTTAATCACACGAAAATTGAATAACACTATTACTTACAAGAAATTTATTTCTTTGATGGCTGCAGTATGGTTGGTCATTACGGGCCTATTTTATTGGCGCGATAACTGGGGCTGGGACACATCCTATGCGACGCTCGAACAAAAATTGAATGTGGTGTACGATGATGAACGACTTACAATTTATAGTGATACGACTTCCAAATTTGTAACACGTTATGTCAGTGCGAGAATAAAACAGGTCACGGATTGGCTTAATATCAATCCAGCTAAAGTTAAAATATTCATCTATCCCGATGCGCAAACAAAAAAAATACTCATGGGTGCCGGGGGAACAAATTTCGCCAAAGTATGGCGTAATGAGGTCCATGTCAATTCTGATGATGCTGAATTCACAATAAAACATGAAGCGGTACACGTGCTGGCGTCTTCGTTTGGGCATCCGCTTTATAGTACTACCAAACCCGGCATGCTGGAAGGGCTTGCTGTAGCCGCGGCTTGGGATGAATCGCAATTAACGCCGCATGAATGGTCCGCTGCGCTATACAAACTAAACAAACTGCCGGACATTACCGCCTTGATGGAACCGATGGGTTTTTGGAGCAGTTCATCCGGTTTGGCTTATACCGTTTCAGGCTCATTTGTACGATTTCTCGTAGATCAATATCCCATTCAAAATATACACCGCGTGTATGCTTCGGAAGATTTTAAAGATGTTTACGAACTGCCATTGGATACACTCCAGGAACGATGGAAGTTTTTTTTAAATACGATCGAACTTGATTCGCTTGACCTTCGCATTGCGACTACGCTATTACAGCCTTCAATATTCAGAAGACGGTGCCCGCATTATGTTGCTGATTTGCAAAAAGAATATTACACGTCAATTGAGATGAAAGAATGGGATAATGCACTTAAGCTTACAGAGCAGATTATATCAACAGGGACGTCGCCCGAACGCTGGGTATTGAGCCGTGCACGCATCCATTTTAAGCAAAAGAAATATGATGCTGCGTTATCGAAAGTCGAAGAAGTATTAAATAAAAGCACGCTATCCTATACTATGCGAGGATGGGCTTTATTATTAAAAGCAGATATTGTATTTTGCCAAGGTCAAAACCAAAAATCTATGGATTTGACGCATGAGATTATGACGCTCTATGACCAAACGACATCCGTATACGAAGCGGCGTTATGGTCCGATCACTTGATGCGGCATCCGGATAACGGTACACTATACGCTTCTTGGTTGGACGCCGTTGATCAAAATAAAGCCGGCGAGTGGTATTCAGTGCATTACGACAAAAAAGATGATGCGATTTTTTCGTATAAATTGATTTCCTATTTATATCAAACTTCGCAATATGATTCTATTTTTTCGTACATCAAAACACACCCTATGGCTATTACCGATAGCTCGGTATATCTAAAATATAATCAGTTATTGGGTGATGCCGCACAACGAATCGAGCTATGGAGCGAAGCCGAGCAATATTATCGCGCGGCGCAGCAGTACGCTAAACGAACAACTGAAAAAGTTCAGCTCAATGATCGCCTTGAATTGATCCATTACTTGAAAAATAAAATTGAATAACGCATGCAACTTTTGATGAAATTATTTTTAACCCTGTCTTTTTTGGTTTACGGTGTTTGTATAAACACACTTAATGCAAAAGTAAAACCTCCCAAAAGCGCTGCTTCGCATAAAGTACAATTTGTTTTTGCGGATAGCCTTACGGGATGGGCGATCGGATCCATTAAAACCGGTGGCGCATTAAAAGACAGCTTAAATCCCAAAGCACTTTTCATAACCGGTATTTTAAAAACATATGACGGGGGATTGAATTGGGAATTGCAAACCGTCCTCGGCGCTGAAGAAAACGGGTGGGAAGTGCGTGCAACGGCCAGTCTTAATAGAACGCACGTTTGGGCGATTTTAAGTAAACCCAATTCAGATCAAAATGTATTATTACGCACGACCGACGGTCGCCGCTGGACCATGCAATCATTGAAGCTTGCCGATGGCGATCCGATTCAAATTTGCTTTTCCGACCCGGTGAACGGGTTTATGATTCTGCGCGAATTTATGGGCAGTGCCATATTGCGCACGACGGATGGCGGCGCTACTTGGGCGGCATTTGAACCGGGGCTTGGATCCGATTATCGCGGCGTGGCGTTCGACGGTACATCATGGTATGTATTAGCCCAATCTCGTACTAAACCCGAAGTGGTTACAGTTTTACGCAGTGATGACAATGGTAATATTTTGATCGAAGCCGAAACTTTTAATCCTGAATCGAACGATCATATATTAGAAGGATTCGGCATTCGTGCACACAAAAATAAAATCTCCTTAATGCTGCGCGATATTGATTCTAAAACTCGTGAGACTTCCCGGTGGATTTGGATGCAGTCCGGAGATCGTTTTGTATCCCATACTTCACAAGCGTTTCAATATGAAAAAGAATTCAAATCGCCTTCAGATATTCAAAACTTCTCAATAGATCACTCGATTTATGTCATTGATCGCTCGGAAGAGTATGAACCGGGATTGCCGGACGCTAAAATAAGATATAATCTTATCCGTTCGGTTGACGAAGGAAAAAGTTGGATACCCATTCCCGAGTTTCGTTTCCCGGTACTAGCGCTCCAGACTGTCGGCGACGATGTGCTTATTAGCGCCAATGACGGCAATCTGTATAAGTTTAATTACATTACAGGTATTTATCAGACGGCATCCGTTGATCTGAAAAAAGCTTTTTTGAATCCGCCACAAGCCGGCACTGAAAGTGTCGCCGAGAATGGAGAAAATATATTTGATCTCGGCCATGATGAGTTTGAAAAAGAATCGGTTTATGAAAGCAAATGGGAAAGCGCCAATGACAGTGCATTCGCTGAAAGTTTTAGTAGCGTACGGGATGCTAACAAATACAAACCGGATGCTAAAGCCGAGTTTTCTGTCGGTATTGATTCGATAACATCTATCGGCGTGGTCTTACATCGGCGCACACGTATGGGATCTAAACATCAGGCGATTAACCTGATCAACGAAGAACTTCAAAAAGGTGAAATACGCCTTCGTAAATATAAACCTATCACATTCAAAGGGACGGTTCGCAGCACGGGTACCCGTTTTCCTGTCAAATACAGTTGGAGTTCCAGTATTAGCGGCGAACTCAGCGATCAGATCGAGTTTACTACCAGTCCTCGTCAATTGCCGCCCGGTGTTCATTATGTATTTTTTAAGGCCCAGGATAATTTAGGCGCATGGTCCAATCCGGTAGTGGTAAAAGTTATCGTAGATGATTTTCCTAAATACAAATTTCCTTTCCACGGAAATTGGGTGCTCGGTGGCGGCGGCAGTCATTATAATATCGGTCATCATATTCGTACGGTTCCGTATGGTATTGACGTAAATAATATCGAACAAGGTTACGGCGGGGACGCTGACATCGGTTTTCCTATTCGCGCATCAACGGACGGTATTGTTTCTTTGGCCGGCTACATCAAAGGTTATGGCCGAACCGTAAAAATAGATTATATGTACGGCGGGAAAAAATATACGACTTTAGTTTCACATCTATCGACCATCAGCGTGGAAGTCGGTGAATACGTTAAACAAGGACAAGAAGTCGGAACGGTAGGAAGCACCGGCCGATCCAGTGCGCCGCATATTCATTGGGAGTTGAGGGTGGATGGTGCCAATCTGCCACCGGAACCGATATTCGAAAACGATACGACCATTTTGCAGAAATTACCCAACGGTCTTCATGTTTCATCCGATAATATATATGAACCTGAGCACATCGTGATCGTTCCTGAACCGGAGATACCCGGTACACAATGGGATCATCGCGGCTATCATCACGGATACCGGTATATGTGGATTACGAGAGGTAAACCGACGGTGGAAGCCGTATGGAAACCCAAACTTCCTAAGTCGGGTTCCTATAAAATCCAAGTACACATCCCCAAAAAATTTGCCGATGGCGTGGCCTTCTATCGTGTAAGCACTAAAAACGGTATTGATACGGTTAAAGTAAATCAAAGCAAATATACTGACGAATGGATAACTTTGGGCGTGTATGAACTTGATAAAAATGATGAAATATCGGTTATGCTTAATAATTCAACACCTCAGGGAAAAGGTTCCGTTGCATTCGACGATGTTCGATTTGTAGGTCAATGGGACACCTACAGTAAAAAAGGTTTTAATAAACCAATTCAATGAAAGGCCTTTTGTGAAGTTTACATTTAATCGGGTGAAAACTCTGATCGTAATAAGCGCACTGAGTGTTACGTTCATCGGCGGCTGGTTTGCCGAGTCGCTTGTCGGTGATGATTATTATTACGAAGTCAAACGTTCGCTCAGGCTGTTTGGCGATGTGTACAAAAATGTCGGTGAAAAATATGTAGATGAAATATCACCCAAAGTAATCATGCGTACGGGTATTGACGCCATGCTTGAAACGCTCGATCCCTATACCATGTTTTATGAAGGTTCTGAGAGCAGTGATTTGGATGCTTTTATGAAGGGCAAATACGGCGGCATCGGCGTGACCGTCGGTATTCGACGCAATACGATCATGGTAATCACCGTGACAGAAGGATCACCCGCATACAAAGCCGGTTTAAAACCGGGAGATCGTATCGTCGGCGTGGATGGTAAAACGACGCGTGATATACCGATACGTGATCTTTCTAATTCCGTAAAAGGCGAACCTGGGACATCATTGAAACTTGATGTTAAACGCGAAGGTCAAAGCAGCGCCTTGCAAATGACTATGATTCGTGAGATGATCGCCATAGAAAATATACCCTATTACGGCGTATTGGCCGGAGATATCGGGATTATCAAGCTTACTAAGTTCTCTAAAACATCTACATCCGATTTCACGCGTGCTTTAAAAGATTTAAGATCACAAGGCATCAAGGGGTTAATCATAGATCTGCGTGGGAATCCGGGAGGACTTCTTGATGCGGCCATTGATATTACCAATCAATTTGTTCGTAAAGGCGAATTGATCACATACACAAAAGGTCGAATCCAAGATGCCAATCGTTCATACTATGCCAATAATGACCCTTTGATTCCACAATTGCCGGTAGCCGTCTTAGTTGACGGTAATAGCGCCAGTGCGTCGGAAATCGTGAGTGGGGCAATGCAGGATTTGGATCGCGGTATTTTAGTAGGTAGCACAACTTTCGGTAAAGGCCTTGTGCAAACCGTATATCCATTGCAAGAGCGTGATGCGGTTCTCAAAATTACTACGGCTAAATACTATACGCCGTCCGGACGTTGTATCCAGCGCGAACACTATGCCCATGATCGCTCAAACGCAATGCGTTTGGAATCGGAAGATGAGCCGAATGAATTTTATTACGATGTGTTTGGAGAAGAAGATCAGGTACGGGATAGCCTGACCAATGATTCGTTGTCGTCGAAACGCCAGGAATTCAAAACTAAAACAGGACGTATCGTATATGCCGAAGGCGGCATCACACCGGATATCATAAAAGATGATTATAGTTTTTTGGGATATACACGAGAAATAGTACGTCGCGGGTACGTATTCGATTTTGCAACTCGTTTTTCGGCTCAAAATACCCGAATTGATACGGGATTTGTACCGGATGAAGAACTGTTAACCGAATTTTATAAATTTCTCAAAGATCATCATTTCAATTATAATTCAACCGCCGATTCGCAGTTGACTGAATTACGCGCTTACGCCGAAAACAATGGTTATTCGGCACAGATACAGCAATCCATTCTACAACTTCAGAACAAATTTGATGAAGAAGAAGTGAAAGAGTTCGAGGCCGCTAAAACGGCGATACGAAATCTTTTGCAGCAAGAAATCATTTCCCGATATTACGGAAACCGACGCCGTTTCGAAATAACGCTCAAGTCAGATTCGGTGGTCGAATCCGCTCGCAGCGTGCTTAAAGATGAAGTGTTGTATAAAAAGATATTAAAACAAAAATAAGCATCCATTGGAAATTCTTGCATATTTAATCATTGGCTTTACAGCCGGAGCCGTCGGTTCGATGGTAGGTTTAGGCGGAGCGATCATCATGACACCGGCCTTAACGATCCTGCTGAATGTGCCGATCAAATCCGCGATCGGCGCCAGCCTTATTGCGCTGATTGCTACTTCGGTCATGTCAACGGCGGTTTATTCTAAAAAAGAATTGATTCATTATCGTTACGGTATGCTTCTTTTGATACTCATGGTGTCCGGATCTTTTATCGGAAGCGCAATCGGCGTGATGATGGACGCCCGTTTGCTTTCTCTTTTTTTTGTAGCGTTGATGTTTTTTGCTGCAGGTTTTTTACTGTATCAGGTTTTTCAAAATGAAAACCCGGATGCCCGGGTTGAATGGCAAAACAATGAAGAACCGCATCGTTTTCCTCCCAACGGTGTATTATTGGAAGCGCACAGCGGTATCCGCAAATTCTACCGGGTGCAGCATGGCGTCGTTATGATGTTTATTTCGGGTATTGCAGGGGTGATTTCGGGCATGTTGGGGGTCGGTGGCGGTATTATTCAGGTGCCTTTTATGCATGCGATCAATCGTATGCCCATCAAGGCGGCTACAGCAACATCAGGATTTATGATTGGTTATACAGGTATGGCCGGAGCTCTAGTCTATGTTATTTTTGGGCAATTTGAATTGATTATGACATCGGCGCTTGTTCTGGGTATTCTCACCGGATCCCAAGCCGGGGCACGTTTAGCAATTCGCCTCCATGCGCGATGGATCATATATTTAGTCATTGTTGTCTTGACCGTTGCGGCAATTCGACTCTTCATGAAAGTATTTTGAAATGCAGCAATCAGGTTTGATGTTAAAAATCGGCGGTTGGTTCAGCGCGGTTCTTTTATCCGTCGGTTTGCTGATACGGTTGAGCGGTAATTTAGCTTTATCTCATTTTGTTTTGATCAGCGGCATTGTCGTAATGTTGATCAGTCCGTTAGCCGGCATGCTGGCAATGATTGTCAAATTTTGGAAAAACGGTGAAATCCGATTTGCATATATCGGGGTACTTATATTATTCTTATTAGCCGGTGGAACTTATATCCTTCATATTCTACAGTAAAGGGGTATCTATGCAGCGTATATTTGGATTCTTAATTTTTAGTTTTTTAATGGCCGGATGCGGCAATACCAGCCGACTGATCGTTTATACCGATGCTAATTATGCTATGGTCGAAAAAGGGAAAAATATACGCGTCAAACACGTGGACGGTAAATTTGTTCAGTTTTACAAGATGGTAATTGATAAAACAGATGATGAATATATTTACGCCCGTTGCTGGAAAACTAAAAAAAGTACGCCGGAGGATCTACGTTTTAAGAAATCGGAAGTCATATTGGAAAGTACAGAGTTTAGTGTATCCCGCACAACGGAATACGTCATGCTCATCGGTGTAACAATTTTATTGATATTTCTTTCAGATCGAATTTTGAGAGGGTAGTACATAATGTCGGGTTCCTTACGTTTTGAAACCGTGCCGTGTCCGGTATGCTCGCATGATCAATATTCACCATGGATGCGATTTAATGATAAATATGCCGATCATATGCTGGTTCGATGCGTGCAATGCCAATTTGTATATCTCAACCCAAGACCGACAGAAGATACCATCGGGGTCTATTATTCCGCCGAAGAGTACACGCCGTTTGTAAGTTCGTCCGATAACCGCAGTTTATTTGCCAAAATTTATCATACGGTCCGCCGCTTTTCTGTACGATGGAAGCGTAAAAAAGTAGAAAATAAATCAAACAAAGGTTTAGTCATTGATTTAGGATGTGGCACAGCTGAATTTCTCAATGAAATGAAACAAAACGGGTGGCAGGTTGCCGGTATCGAACCTTCGCCGGAAGCATCAGAATTTGCACGTTCTAACTATGATGTTCCTGTCCTCACGGGTACTATTAATCGGGAGCTCATAGGGCAAACACCGGACAAGCCTGATGTTATTACCATGTGGCATGTACTGGAGCACGTGCATCGTTTGGATGAAACACTGGATTTGATTTATAAAAAACTTAAACCGGGTGGCACTTTGGTTATCGCTGTACCTAATATTAGTTCATTGGATGCTCTTTTTTACGGACGCGATTGGGTGGCATTGGATGTACCGCGTCATTTGTACGATTTTGTTTTAGCTGATCTCCGATCGTTGCTAAATAAACATCAGTTTCGGGTCTATCGCACGCATGGCATGCCTATTGATGCGGTATTCAATGTATTAATGAGTGAAAAAAATATTATTCAACGACGCGGTTTGTGGTTTCTCCCTCTGTCATTGGTACGTATCCCATTGGTTGTGTTTATCACTACGATTGCCGGATTGATACGCGGGAAAGCGTCGGCTATCGTGGTTTATGCTGAAAAACAAGGATAACATGGAAAATCGAATACAAATACTACCGGATCATATTGCCAATAAAATTGCGGCCGGCGAGGTTGTTGAACGCCCGGCTTCGGTAGTTAAGGAATTGGTTGAAAATAGTTTGGATGCCGGTGCGGATGAGGTTACGATCACGGTCCGATCCGGAGGAAAAGATCTTGTGCAGGTGATTGATAACGGTAAAGGTATGACACAAGACGATGCTGTGCTTTGTTTTGAAAGGCACGCGACCAGTAAAATACGCCAATGGGAAGATTTGCTCAAAGTACAGAGTTTCGGGTTTCGTGGGGAAGCCTTAGCCAGCATTGCTTCCGTCTCCGACATTGAGCTAAAAACACGTACGTCCGATCAGGAGGTTGGAACCCTAGTCCAATTGCACGCCGGAAAGTTGAATAACGTAACACAAGAAGCATCGCTACCGGGTACCACGATAACCGTCAAAAATTTGTTCTACAATGTACCGGCACGTCGTAATTTTTTAAAGACCAATACAACCGAGTTTCGGCATATTGCGGGCGTCATCAAACGATTTGCTATCGCATATCCCGCCGTTGAATTTACATTGATCCATGATGATGAAAAAATATTTCAATTGCGGAAAACGGATCTTTACGGGCGCTTGGAAAAAGTCATCGGTCGGGAAATCATGTCATATACATTGCCGCTAATGGCGGATCAGTTTGGCGTAAAAATTCATGGGTATGTTAGCAAACCCTCGTTCTCATATAAAACCAAAGGCGAACAATTTCTTTTTGTCAATGGAAGACCCATCGTGAACCGCACGGCGAATTTTTCTGTAGCGTCGGCGTACGGCCATACCATTCCCAAAGGTGATAAACCATTCTTCGTTTTATTTCTGGAGTGGAATTCAGAAGAGTTTGATGTCAACGTGCATCCGACAAAAGCCGAGGTCAAATTTAAAGACGAACAGCTTTTGTACCGTGTTGTATTTCATGCCGTAAGGGACACCATGAATACGGATGTGATGATTCCCAGCCTGACCCAATCTCATCCGATGCATTCTTCTTCCAATGATATTCGTACCTCTGATGGTACGGCTATGATGCTGGAACTTAATACACAGCGTCAACCTTTGCAGTGGACGACACCGGCGCATTCCGACACCGCTCCGCAACCCACACCGGACGAAACCGTAGCGCAATTTTTCTCAGCTGAAGAAACGGCTCCGAGCTCCAAAAGTTATATACAAGATCAATTGGTCAAACGTATCCCGGTCAACCTCAACAGCATGGTTTGGCAACTGCATAATCGGTATATCGTTTCGCAAATCAAAAGCGGTTTAGCCATCATCGATCAGCATGTGGCGCATGAGCGAATCCTCTATGAAAGAGCGCTGGATGCCTTTGAACATAATCCGATTTTTTCACAACAATTACTTTTTCCTCAGACGATTGAGTTTTCTCCTGAAGATTTTTCCATTATTGAAAAACATATTGCTTTGATGGAGCGGCTTGGCTTTATCGTGAAAGTATTCGGTAAACGGACGCTGGTCGTCGAAGCCGTTCCGGCCGATGTTCGTCTTGGTAATGAGCAAAAAATCCTTACGGAGATTATTCGTGAATACAAAGAGCACGAGCATGATGCTATGGATCCTCGTGATAATCTGGCCAAATCGTTTGCCTGCAAATCGGCTATCAAATCGGGCGATCCATTGAACGTGGATGAAATGAACGGGCTTATAGACCAATTATTTGCCTGCAAATTCCCTTACGTATGTCCGCACGGACGACCTATTATCATCCAATTGACGTTGGATGAATTAGACAAACGTTTTATGCGCACCTGAGCAAGGCGCATCCTTTATGAACGATTTGAATCCTAATGTATTAGTGATTGTCGGACCGACGGCGATCGGTAAAACAGCTTTGGGCATAGAACTGTCAGAATATTCTGATGTTGAAATCGTTTCCGCCGATTCCCGCCAGCTTTACCGCTATATGGATATATGTACGGCCAAGCCGGATAACACACAACGCCTTCGTGTCCCGCACCATTTTATTGATCATATCAACCCGGACGAGACCTATAATGCAGCGCAATATGCGCGTGAAGCACTTCCCGTTATTCAATCCATCTTTGATCGCGGCAAGCTACCCGTGATTGTGGGAGGGTCGGGCTTGTATATTCGTGCTTTGATTGATGGATTTTTTGAAGGCGTAGATAACAACGAAACCGTACGTGACGAGATACGAAAGCAAATAGATTCTGAAGGTATCGTATCTGTTTTTGAAGAGTTACGGCAAAATGACCCCGAAACGGCGAACCGGTTGCATATCGGTGATATTCAAAGAATTGAGCGCGCATTGGAGGTTTTTCGTGTAACCGGTAAACCGCTGTCCCAATGGCACAAGGAAACCCAATCCAAGTTTCCTTGGAATTCACTATGGGTTGGCTTGGATTGCGACCGTACAAAGTTGTATCAACGTATTGAAATGCGTGTGGATCAAATGATCGAGCAAGGGGTGATCGGTGAAACCGAGATGCTGCTTGAACGGGGATATTCGGAAAATCTGATCTCGATGCAAAGTTTGGGATATAGAGAGATTATCGCTTATCTGAAGGGAACAATGGATCGCGATACAATGGTGCGTTTATTTAAACAAGGGTCGCGTAATTACGCTAAACGTCAGTTGACGTGGTTTAGGAAGAACGAACGCATTCGATGGATTATGACAGATAAAAATAGCCCGGAGAAAATATTGGACGATACATTAAAGCATTTCAACTTGAACAAATAAGGATAAAATTTATACTAAATAAGTAACGGCCACCCGGGTCATGTCAATAACATATACCGGAGTGGCCGTTTTAATTTTTATTCTTCGATCTCCATCGTCTGTATGGAAACTTTTTTCATAATTACGTTCTGAACAGGGCGATTATTGCGTGGGTCGGTTTGCACCATAGCAATTTTATCTATGACATCAAGACCGCTGACAACTTCACCATACACGGTATATTCGCCGTCTAAGAAAGGCGTACCGCCCAAGGTGGTGTAGGTATCAATTTGTTCATTAGTAAAATAAAATCCCGGTTTCGCGGCTTTAAATTGAGCTTCCATCTGTTTGAGTACATCCAGAGATACCGGGCCGTTTTGTACGATATAAAATTGTGAACCGCTGGATTCTTTTCGCGGATTGACCTGATCGGCTTGACGCGCTGCAGCTAATGCGCCACGTTTGTGAAAACGTTTTTTGTTAAACTCTGCAGGTACGGTATAACCCGGGCCGCCGCGACCGTCATTATAAGGGTCATTATCTTTGGAATTGGGGTCACCGGCCTGAATCATAAAACCGGGTATAACGCGGTGAAATGTCAGCGTATCATAAAAACCGGCGCGAGCCAATTTTTTAAAATTTTCTGTATGTTTCGGCGCTTCTTTATCGTAAAATTTGAGTATAATATTGCCAAAATCAGTTTCGATCACGGCGACTTCCGCATTTATTTTTTTCTTCTCAGTGGTTTTGGCCGATTGCGTACAAGCCGTATTAGCTAATGTAAGGCCTAATAACAGCATGGATATGTTTTTACTCAACGATATGAAATTACGGAACAGCAAGGGAACCTCCTTTATTAATTATTTAAGCGATCCCAATCTATCGGAAAAAAACGTGAAATTCAAAACGATTTGTATCTTCTTACTGATATGCTGCGTTCCTGCTTTCGGACAAGCGGAAATACGTTTTCAGATTAAACAGGTATTTCCCATCAAAACGTCGGATGGTAACAATGTTACACAGATCAACGCCGTATGTGTTACTCCTTTGCGCGATGTGTATATGACGGAATCGTCCGGGCATCGTGTCATTCGAATGAATGCTGAAGGTCAAATGCTTGGTTTGTTTGGTGGGTTAGGCTGGAGCGGTGAAATGCTGGATTTTCCGACAGGGATTACCACTCATGATGGACTCAACCTTTATGTGGCCGATATGAATAATCAGCGGATTATCCGGCTAAATAGGCGATTGGAATGGGTGGCTTCCATCGGCGGACATAATCTCGATTACTCCGGTCAAGAATCCGTTCATAGCGTGGCTTATCCCTTGTCACTAACCCAAAGCAAACAGGGTGATCTTTTTTATATATCGCAGGCGACACATCGTGTGTACAAAGTCAATTCGGTCACGGGCACTATAACGGAATGGAATAGTTTTACTACAGGCGGCGGTTATCTGGACGATCCAAAACAGATCGTTATCGGTAAAAAAAATCTATTTATCAAAGACCGAACCGGTGTCAAAATTTTCGATATTTTTGGAAATTATATCCGAACCATAAGCGATGCGGTGTTTTCGGCAAATTTACTTCTAGCCGCCGATGAACGGGATCGTGTGTTGGTATGGGATGCCGACAAAAAATCGTTAACGATATGGAATGCCGAAGGGCAGAGAGTGGCTTTGACAATAGCTTTTGCATTTGAAAATCCTACCGCAATGACTTGTTTCGGTCACTCGCTTTGGATAGTAGACCAGTCATCGACTGTCGGGGAATCAAAGCTCTATCAAATCGAAATTACCGAGGAATTGCGATAGATGCTTTATCGTTTTGCCGTTATATTTCTATCGGCCATTGTTATCGATTTATCTGTGGCGAGAGCACAGGATGAGACGTCTCCTTATATTTCGGCAGACTCCTCACTACAGCATACCTTGCTATCCAAAAATATTAACTACTTTCAAAGTGCACACACGATTCGCGGATATTCTTCCGACACATTGTACCATCTTCCGTTTCGCCGCATCATACCCGAAAGTGAAGTTTTTACCATCGGATATCAGACATTAATCCGCGAAAAGGATTATACGATACGTTATTCCGACGGCGTCGTTCGTTTTTCATTTGTCGTAGATTCTTCGATTACGGTTGAGTGCCGTTTTTTAGTTTCACGTTTAGGCATAGATGACTCGTACGCCCGCCGTGATCTGCCGATCATTCGATCAAATATCGTTTCATCCAAATCTGATACATTGCCGCGATGGACACCGCCTAATCCGTCATCGGATTTTACCAACGATCTGAATGGCCGTGGTACAATAACGCGCGGATTTACGATCGGAAACAATCAGGATTTTACTCTAAACTCCGGATTGAATGTGCAAGTTACAGGTCAAATCGGGGAAGACGTAACGCTGGAAGCGGTAATAACAGACGAACAAACGCCGATCCAGCCCGAAGGAAATACCGAACACCTTCAGGAAATCGATAAAATCTATATCGAAGTACGTAAAGCGGATAAATTTACCGCGACCCTCGGTGACTTTGAAATACAAACAACAGGTACTCAGTTTGGCAATTTTCATCGTTCGCTTCAGGGCGTTCGCAGTTTGTACAACGATGGGCGTACCGACGCAGCTGCAGCTTATGGTACGGCAAAAGGCAAATATCACAGTAATACGCTAACCATAACCGAAGGCGTTCAAGGACCTTACGAATTAACCGGAAAAAACGGTGAGCGAAACCCGATCATCGTTGCCGGTAGCGAAAGAGTGTGGCTTAATGGCGTAGCTTTGACTCGAGGGGAAAATAATGATTATGTGATGGATTATAATGCAGGTCAGATCACCTTTACACGAAAACGTTTGGTGACGCCCGAATCAAGAATCGTTGTCGATTTTGAATATTCCAATGAAGTATTTAGACGTAATACAGCTTCAGCATCGGTGCGATCACAATTTTTTGACCGACGTTTAACTGTAGGAGGCGCATTTATATCAGAGTCCGATGATAAGAATAATCCGCTTAATCTGTCTATTAACCAACAGTTACGCGATTCGCTTGCCTCGTTGGATGATCGGGGGCTGCAAGGCAATGGGAATACAATCCTGGTAGAGGGAGGACGATGGGTCGGGGAAGGGCGCGGTGCTTATTACAAAGTTTATGACGCGATTTCCGATGATAGCATTTACGTTTATTCCGGATCGGATAGCTCCGGTTCGTACAATGTACGTTTTACTGATGTCGGGTTTGGACGCGGTGATTATGTTCGCGGTAATATTATGGGTGAATTTATCTATGCCGGATCGGGTTTGGGTTATTATTTACCGCTTGTACCGATGGATTTGCCTACACGGCAGAAAACGGGAATATGGTATGCAGCATGGAACCCGTTTCAGAATCTGCGGTTGCAAACAGAATTTGCATTGAGTCAATTTGATAAAAATCTTTATTCCCCGCGCCAATCGCAAGGTTACGCCTACCAATTGGAAGCTTCCGTCGCAGATCAGGACATCCGGTTATTTAAAACGAAACTTGGAAAATTTGATTTACAAATTACACGTCGTAATCAGGATAGCAATTTTACTGCGCCCGATCGCACACAAGATGCTGAATACGGTCGCCAATGGAATATCTCCAATCTTGCGACGTCTGTATACTCAGTAACCGCGCCCGGATTACAAGAAACCGTGAATGATTTCAGATTGGCATATAAGCCGTGGAAAGGCGTACAAACTGATTTTTTTACGGGTGAATTAACGCGCGGCGATCATCAATTTGTATCCACTAAATCCGGTTCGGGTTTAAAAATAGATCGGAAAAATATTTTCATATCGGGCAGCATTTATGATATACAGATTATGGATCGGACACAGTCCGTCATATTGAATAACCATACACAAAGGAAATTCTTTGATTTCAATGGTTCGTGGCGGATGTGGCGCCCGGGTTTGTATTACGAAGACGAATCGCAAAAGAACAGACAATCGGATTCGGTTTACGGCGCATCGTATCAGGTGATTCGCCCCAATTTAAGTATCATTACCGGTCAATATCTTACGCTTGGCGCAAGTTATGAAATGCGATCGGACCGCATTCGAAATGATGCCGTGGACTCCCTCAATGGAAGGGTATCAAAATCTGTAAACCAACGTTATTATTGGCAATGGACGGAATGGCATAATCTCAATCACACGTTCGAGTGGCAACGAAGAAAAAGAGAATATTTTGGAAGTAAGAAAACGATAGCCAATCCGGATCGCATCAGTAATCTGGTAAACGCAAGTGCCGATTATCATCCTTTTTCCAGAGCCGTGCAAGTCACCGTAGATTATCAGATATCTCAGGAACAACTTCAAAACCGAAAAATCGTTTTTATTCCGGTGCCGCCCAATACAGGCAATTTTGTTCAAGTCAGTCAAGATAGTTTCAGGCAGGTTCCGCAAGGGCAGGGTGATTGGATCCAAAGTGCCGTTCGCGGTCAAGGATTTACCCCTGTGGTGGAACTAAAATCAGGAATTCGGCTACGTTTGGAAATTGGTCACTTATGGAGTCGCGCTTCAAAAGACTCAATAAGTGATAGATGGCAATCTCGATTTATAGAACGTTTGATTTATGAAGGCTTTTTTCGGATCGAAGAAAATCAAACAGATCCCGATCGTAGTTTTTATTGGCTCCAAGCGGTTCAAAACAAAAATACACAACGGGGGAATCTCCTTTTGCGGCAAGAGTTGAGCGGCTACGATCGAATCTACGATATGCTCTGGCGGTTACGCTATGAAACCAACCGTACACGTAATCGTCTTTTGAATGACGGCCAGGATAAGAATCAGCGTGATATCTATTATGTGCGCATTCAAAAACAAGTAAATCTGTTTTGGTCATGGGAACAAGAAGGAGAAGTCACGATCGCCCAAAGACAATCTTCGATCAATGTAAGCGGCCTCAATATCCAGTATGACATTCATAAAAGCAGATATTCGCCAAGTATCGTATTCAAACCAAAGCCGACGATGGAGTATCATTTACGAACCGATTGGCTGTTGGCGAAGGACTATGAAACCGGAAGTCGCGCTAAAATCATGAATTGGCAGCCGACGATAGTTTTTTCATGGCTCAACCGCGGGCGATGGACTAATTCCCTCGAACTGACACGCCTCTGGTTGAAAGGCGGATTAGGTTATACTCCGTTTGAAGTAACCGATGGCCGTGTACGAGGATGGAATTGGGTATGGATTTCCGCTGTGGATTACAGGGCCGGTGAGCACGTGATCATGCGGACAAATTATACAGGGCGAAAATACCCCGGACAAAAGATCATTCATCTCGGAACGGCCGAAGTACAGGCGTTTTTTTAATAAATGCTAATCTAAGACGCGAGTTCGTTTTTCAACCGCGTGATGATATCTACCGGCGTGGGGTCCGTATTTCGGGCAATTGCCATATAGTAGCTGAGCCAATCGCCGCGATATATGAGATTATAATAGCGCTCCATCAATGTCCCGCCGTCGGACGTGTATTCCGTCCAATGGGCTTTCCCTTTGAGCAATCGCATCAATATTTCAAAGCGTTTTTGTACCTGTGGATGATCTTCGCGATCTCGTAATAAGATCACATGACAGGGAGCATGATGGGCTTCGTGTACGCTTTCCCAACCGACGATTTCATTGTGATTCATTTCGGGAACGGCATAACCAAAGGCTAATAGTTTAGCATTTTCCGTGATTTGCCCTTTGAGTCGCAATGCCGCAGGAAACATACGTTCCGACGCATAGATGATTACCGGCTTGTCATGTAGTATTTTGCTATCGTGAATATAGGGATTATTATCGTGTATGGTTTTGAGGATGGTTGCGAGGTGCTTCATTTGAAAGACGATGTGAGACATCTCTTCACGAACCGAGGCGGATTTGAATATTTCGCTGAAAACCGCATGGAGTGTCGTAAGTGCATAACCGATGGCTTGGCGTGGCTGCAAACCACCCTGTATAGTGATATGCGATAATCCATGTTGAGTTGCGATGGACTGGACCTTACCACCGGTTGCAATAGTAAGAATCTGCGCTTGCGCTTCCATGGCTTCGTGTAAGGCTGCAATGGTTTCTTCCGTATTGCCTGAATAACTGCACGCTATAACTAAGCTTTCTTTATTGACCCAACGCGGAATATGATAATCACGGCAAACTTGAATCGGCAAACCTAAAACTTCTGTCCAAACGTTTTTAATAAAATCACCGGCTATGGCCGAACCGCCCATACCGCAAATTAAGATATTACGAAAACCAGCACGGCTCTTTGATAAACCGGAAAGGTTGCTTTTTTGACCGTCAAACCTATCTAGTGCATCCGTAATGTGCTGATCAAAATGGCAGAGGACATCATAATAATTAGACTTATCAATTACGCGCAGGGATTCCTGATTCAAAGCTTTAATTCCTTATATAATTTTTAAAAGTAGAAAATTCCGATTCCGCCGATCGCCGGTCAAATACGGCACGCCCATTATCAAGAACGACGATACGGTTGCTCAATCCAAGGATTCGGTCCAGATCGTGCGTTATCATTACGATGCTATGGCCGCTAGCATGGTATTCTTTAAGCACTTCATCTAAAAAGCGGCAACCATGCACATCCAGTCCGGTATAAGGTTCATCCAAAAGTAACATCTGCGGCTCATGCAAAAGTGCTCGTGCAATAGACAGGCGCTGCAGCATGCCGCGTGAGAAGGTGCGAACTATATCATCACCCCGTGCACCCAATCCGACACGTTTTAAAAGTGAGACCATGCGTGCCGAGGCATTGGAAACATTATACATATTAGCGTAAAAACGCAAATTTTCAATAGCCGTAAGATCATTGTATAAAAAAGATTGGTGGGATACCATGCCGATGGATTGTAAAAAAACGGAGCGACTGTTTTTTTCCATACTGTCCACCTGGATGGTGCCGGAAGACGGGCGTATCAATCCTGCAAGTAGTTTGAGTGTGGTCGTTTTGCCTGCACCGTTAGGACCAAGCAATGCCATAAAGTCACCCGGAGGGATTTCTATCGAAAGGTCATCCAGCGCTTTAAAACGGCCAAATTGTTTCGAAATGTGCTGTAATCGGATCATGCGCCGGCACGTTGGATGCGCTTTGAAACATCGCGCAGCTGATGCTTGAGATCGCGTCGCCGGTCTACATACTCACTGTTGTCCGAATTCTCAGCATATTCATCATCTAATCGAGCGATGGATGCGATCAGGTTTTCTTGCTCAGCCATCCAGTGTGCTTTTTGTTGCGCACCGCCGCCATCGGATTGATGTTTTCGATTGAGTGCGATATACAAAGCAAAAAGAAGAAATGACATCAAAAGGGGAGCAAGAAAAAATACATTTCGTTGAATTTCGTTGGCGGCGGCATTTATCGGATGATCATCTTCTTGTGGCGCGCCGCCGCGTGCACTGCCGCCTTTAAAGCTAATACCTATCGTACTGCCGGATTTCAGGTTAGCAGCAGCCGTAATCGAAAAGTTATTCGCTTCCAATTGTTCATCATGAATATGTTGGAAATTCTCACCGCTGACTTCGATGTCTTTGGGCGTGACGAAGATACGAAATTCCGATACATCATAATACATCGGTTGCGCCCATGTTAAAGACTGCGAAGCATACGGTGCCGAAGCCGTGATTTGTATCTGTGTAGTGCCGGGGCGTAATGGAAAAGCGATACCTTGCTTGTCTTTATAGTTTACCACCGAAGCAGGTATTGGCATGCTTTTGTCAAAAGAGGTGGTTACCGCTTCCAATTTTACCCCGTCCGGAAGCTTAAACAAAAATGAAGGAGCATTGGGATCTTTGGGATTAAAAGTATTGGCGCCGTTATTGGTTATTTCAAAAGTTTGTTCGATTTCCAGTTTATCATCCGTACGAGCGACGATCATATGCGGAACGCGAACATCTATATCGCGCCATTGATCGCTGACACCGGCTACGGATACATCGGCGGTATACAGTTTGTTTTCATTGATCATCACATTTTGTGTGTATAGGATGCCTTTGTATGAAGCTCGAATAAGATACGGAGCCATAGGATTGAGCGGAATATCTTTGAACGCATATTCCGATACATTGTCTAATTGCTGCAATGTTTGTAATCCTTGGCCGGATTTGATAAGTGTAACCCAATCTGCTTTTACAGGTTGTTTGGTCGAACCGAGTATAACTTTACCGCTTACCGAGGCCTGCGCAAAAAAACTGCGGGGGACAAGTAAAGCCGATAAAACCATAAAGAGAAGCCAGCGTTTCATATAGGATTCCATAGGATAATTATGCATTCAGTTTGGCTCCGCATTCGGAGCAAAATTTAGCCGTTTTCATATTTTCATGTTGGCAAGAAGGACATGTGACCTTTTGTACAACAATGGTTTTGGTGCGTCGGGATTGTATGAGATGCTCCAGATATTCGTCCGATACCTTTCCATTACCGTTGTCGCCTTGCTCGATAGCATCCATTCGTTTGAGAACATCGGCGAGCTCTTTGAGCGTAGCTTGACGCAAGTTTTGGTAATCAGCCTCGGCGATTTTGCCGATACCATACTCAAAATCCAAATCCTTGATGTCGGTATAAAGTTTTTGCTTCATATTAGCCAAATCGTCGCGATGCTGATCCTTGATCGGTTTGAGTCCGTAAGGCATCACATTTTTCGAAAAAAGCGGATACAGTACATATCCGAAAGTTGCTGCAGAAAGTAAAATCATCAATAACGATAACATAAATCACCGATCCATTTTTTTGAGTTCTTCTTCGATGCGTTGCGCGTACGGGTCGTCGGCGGGATGGGCCGGTGAAACCGTAACCGGAGCCGTTTTACCGGCCGTAATTTTTTTAATGAGAAAAACCACAACGATGATAAATATAACGAACAACAGAAAAGGCATGATCCACGCCAGAAGATCAAATCCTTTGGTTTCAGGTTGTGAAAGAATGGCTTTTCCCGCCGGGGGATTGTCACGAAACGAATATTCGGTCATAAAATATTGGATGATTGCATCGTGGGATTTACCTGCAACGATCATGTCTTCGATCGTATTGCGCATCGGCACAGCCGAAGGGCAGTTGATATGCCCGCATGTCCCGAGCACCAGATTGCAACCGCATTGGCAAATCAATTCGCCCGATATCTTATTAAACATCTCATTTTGTTCGGCATTCAGTTTGGTCGTGTGTGCCGATCCGCCTTGGGAATAAAGTACGGAGGTTATTAAAAGCGAAGCGATACAATAAATCTTAAGCTTTTTCAAGCGTTTTTTCCTTTCGCATAGATTTGACGGATTTGCGATCTTCCTGATAAGCGGGGAGCAAACAAATCAAAGTTCCAAAAACAAGTATCTCGGTGCCGAGCCAAACCAATGAAACCAGCGGATTGACATAAATCTGTAAAACGGCTTTTTTCTCGGTATCATCCAACCCGGTAAAAACGAGATATAAATCTTCTTTGAGTGTTTTATGTAACGCCACTTCTGTCGTAGGTTGTTGGCTGGAGCGATACATACGATATTCGGGCTTCAATTCATCAATCTTCTTATCATCTTTAAATACGGAAACGACCGCATAAGACGATTGATAGTTCGGCGTATTGGTAAAGTCCACTTTATCAACCTTCAAAAGGTAATCTTTCACCTGTCGGGATTCGCCCTGACCCAGCTCCGTTTTGGTTTCATAGTTAAAAATGCTGCCCGTAATACCTACGAAAATCACGACAATGCCGAAGTGTACGATGTAGCCTCCGTAACGGCGCTTGTTTTTGAGTGTTAAGTTTTTGAGTGCGATTAATACATTTTCACCATTGGAACGCATACGCGCACTTGTTCCTTTGGCAAATTCAATCACAATAACCGCCGCAACAAAAATATTGAGCACAAACGACATTAATCCGTAAAAATGCTGCGTAACAAACATGAATATGACAACACCGCCGGCCAGGGCAATGATCGTGGGTAATAAGAAAGCTTTCCGCAAACTCGCAGCCGAAGTCTTACGCCATGCAAAGAGCGGTCCCGCGCCGGTAAGGAACAGAAGAAATAGCGCGATCGGAATATTTACTTTATTGAAAAACGGCGCACCCACGACAATTTTTTCACCGGTGACGGCTTCTGAAATGATAGGGAACACCGTACCCCATAATACGGCAAAACAAGAAATCAAAAGCACGAGGTTATTAAACAAAAAACTGCTTTCACGCGATAAGGCCGAATCAAGCTGCCCTTCGCTCTTAAGCATTGGCAAGCGCTTTACAACAAACCAAACCGAAACCAGTAAAGTCAACGTGATGAAGGATATAAAATAGATTCCTATCGAACCTTGCGCAAAGGCGTGTACCGAGGAAACAACGCCGGAACGGGTGAGAAATGTACCGAAAATACACAGAAGGTACGTGGCAATGATCAAAGAAACGTTCCAAACTTTGAACATATTCTTTTTTTCCTGAATCATCACCGAATGTAAAAAAGCCGTTCCGGTAAGCCAAGGCATCAGCGATGCGTTTTCAACCGGATCCCAAGCCCAATATCCGCCCCAACCGAGCTCTTCGTAAGCCCACCAACCGCCCATCATGATACCGGCGCTTTGAAAAAGCCACGCAAAAAGAGTCCAACGGCGCGATAGCTTGATCCATTCGTCATTGAGTTGTCCGGAAATCAAAGCTGCCATAGCAAAAGCAAACGGAATAGCAAACCCGACATAACCCACAAAAAGTGTAGGCGGGTGGATTACCATCGCGGGATGTTGCAAAAGCGGATTTAAACCACGACCGTCCTGCGGGCGGAACATGGTTTCACTCCCGTCACCATGATGGGTTACAAGGACATCAAACGGGTTGGAAGAAAAAAGATTGAGAGCCAGAAAAAAAACTTGTGTGATCATCGTGACGACGATAACCCACGGCATGAGCTCACCAAAACTATTGCGGTATCTGTACACGACGGCAAAACTATATGCCGCTAGCAACAGCGACCACAAAAGCAGTGACCCGGCCTGACCTGCCCAAAATGTATATTTGTAAAAAAGCGGCAAGTCCCGGTTAGTGTACGATGCGACATATTCGTATGTCATATCACCGGTAACCATCAGATAAATCAAACTTCCGGCGGCAACGACAACCATTGCAAAAACGACATACACGGCGTTTTGTGCCGAACGCACCAAATCACCGCGCTTGTAATGAACGCCGAGAAACGCCGACAAGATGGCAAAAGCAGCCATCGCCAGCGCCACTATCAACGCATAATTACCTATTTGACCCATATATATTCCTTAGCTTATTTGACAGACGATGTTATACACTATTTTTATTAACTTTTCCATAGAATTTCATACACAGTTACCGGCTCCGCAACACCTTTGAGCGTAACGCGTTCGATCGGCGAGGCGATACTTTTGTTAGGCAAAAGATCATACGTGGACTGACTGACGATGATCTGTCCGGCTTTAGCGACGCTGCACAAGCGATTGGCAATGTTGACGGTTTCACCGATCACGGTATATTCAAGGCGTTTATTGGAGCCGATATTGCCTACAACGACTTCGCCGGTATTGATGCCGATACCGATATTGATCGGAGGATGTCCCTCGAGTTTGCGTTGAAAATTGAATTTCTCAGCTGCACGTTGCATCTGTACGGCGGCATTGATAGCGCGCATATAAAAATCATCGTAGTGAACCGGCGCTCCGTAAAAAGCCATAATGGCATCGCCGATAAATTTATCCAACGTACCACCATAACTGTCAATAATGTCTATCATTTCATCAAAGTGCGAATTCAGTAAATTAATAAGTTCCTGAGGGTCCATACCGCGCGACATCGGCGTAAATCCGCGGATGTCGGTAAACATGACGCTGAGTCGGTTCTTTTCGCCTTTGAGAATACCATCAACGGATTGTTCGGACAGAACTTTTTTGGCAACGTCAGGGGAAAGATATTTACCAAAAAGATTTTCGACACGTTCTTTTTGCTTGAGACCCTGCGTCATCTCATTAAAATTTTTACCCAGCTCACCGAACTCATCGCGTGATTTGATCTGCAACATGATATTGAGATCGCCGGATTGTACTTTGTGCATAGCGTCGGAAAGCTGATGTACAGGCTTGGTCACGCCGCTGATAATTGCCAAAGCGATCATAAAAGCTAAAATGGAAACTCCGCCACCGACAAAAACCATCGTACGCTGCGAAGCGACAAGCGGCTCTAAGGCTTTGTCGAGTGAACTAAAAAAAACATACGTCGCAATAACCGGGCGATCCTGACCCTGGCTTCCCGTAGCTGCAAAAACGGGATGAGCTACAGCCAAATAACGCTCACCATGAATCGTAAACTGAAAAGGATCGCTTGAGGTTTTACGAATCATCGCCTGATCTAAAAAACTTTGGGATGATTTGAATTGGGCGAGAAGTTCGTTTCGATTTTCAAACTTATCCGTTGCAACGATTTTCCCGTTGATAATAAAGGCAATGGAACTTGTGGTAACTTTAGCGATTTTGGTTGCTACGGTATCCGTCACATCATATCCCAAAACGATGCCGCCAAGAACTTGATTATTGACGATCGTAGGAGAAGCCGCCACACGGAGAAGTTTACCATTCTCTTCCCAAAAACCACCGTTATCATATCCTTCGAGTGCAGCGGCGACTTCAGGGCGCTGTGAAAGATTCATACTCGCGCTCAGTTCCGTGCCGACAAACGCCAATACCTGGCCGGACGGGCTCAATGCGACAAATATATCGGATTTGAATTCGCCAATCTGATTGGTTTCTTCCAGCGCTTGTTGTACTGTTTTTTGGTCGCCCGTACTAAGTTGTGCAGCGAACTTGGGATTATCTGAAACGCTACGGCTCTGGAGTATCAATTGTTCGAAATAGCTGTTATTAAACTCTTCATAGGTGCCGTTACTTTTGATTAGCCGATCGGTAATATCGGTTTCGATATTTTTAGCCAAACCGAGCGAAACGATGACGTACGCAACGGCCGCCAACGTCAAGGTCACAGTTACGAGAAAAATCAGCTTGTAACGGAATTTGATAATCATGTTTTATTTCTCCGGACGGTTAATCACATGTGGATTCAAATTACCTTTTGGGTGTTGAAAATACAAGCGTTATCGTATTTGTTCGCTTGCCGTGATTTCAGAGCACTTTTCATCCGGAATTGTGTTGATTCGTGTTACATTCGCTTCTATCTTAAACAAACGAAACGGATAAAAGTATGACTTTGATCATAGATGCGTGCCGCCAAACAGCTTGTTTCGGTTGTGCTTTTTTAAAAAAAGTATTCTTTTAAAAAAAATTACGATATGAATAAATAAATTTTTTTGCCAAAAAATCTCGCCTGTTTTTTATGCACTTATAAAATCTTGTAGGTAATTTACCTACAAGATTTTCAGCCATTTCCCTACAGACTTCCACATTTTTTTGATGTATATTTAGTGTGTAAGTTACTTTTTGATCGATCAAGTAGCGTCCCATTTTGTTCCAATTGTTCTTTTGTTCTTTTTTGTTTGTATTTCGAATTCGTAGTCCAGAGATAATCAGTTCACCAAAAAAAGTTCGTGATTGATGTCAATGGGCGAGGTGTACCTTTTTTAAATCTTTATTTAATGTATTGAGGAGAAACTCAAATGAAACGTATGAAACGTCTGGTCGTAACAGCAAAAAGTTTATGCTTGATGCTCTTGTTTAATGCGGCTCTCTATGCGCAGACAACTAATGTCGTAACTGAAAATGCAAACCCGGGAACGGCCGGTTATATTCCTTATTTCTACAATGCTAGTACGCTTCGCAACTCACCTTTTTATTATAATGGCGGTAATATCGGTGTGGGAAACCCCTCGAATATCTCAGCCTATTTCGATGTGAATGGAACTGCAAAATTTCGGGGGAACACGGTTAGCTTTGGTCAATTTTCAGATTATCAACATTTGTCGGGTATGGACATCGTTTATACTGACGGTGGTTCAGGTACTATTACCTTTCGTGGTCAACGTTGGGGAAGTAATTGGAAATGGGAACACTCATATTCCGGGGGTATATACGTTCCTCAAATGCAACTTGATAATAGTACCAACGCTCTTTACTTATTCAACAGCTCAACATCTGTAGGAACTGCAACCGTCCGTTTGCATCCAAATGGTTTAACGTATTTTAATGGCGGTAATGTCGGTATAGGTACTACGAGTGCAACTCAAAAACTCGAAGTATGGGGTGCAAATTCAGCACCGGGCACCAGCGGTACTGCCGCAGATGGTATTCTTCGTCTACAGCCTACAGGCAGCAACGCGATGGTTGATTTTGGTATGGTTACAAGTAATGCATACGCCTGGATTCAGCCACGCGATCGAAGCAATTATGCCACTAATTTCAATCTTTCACTTAATCCGAATGGCGGTCGTGTCGGTATCGGTACGACAAACCCAGTAAGTATTTTATCAATTGGCGCAAACAATACAACGATGCCAACTGATGGAGGTATCTCTCTCGGTAGTGATCAAGCAACGCTTCAGATGCTTCATTCTAATTGGGGCTCAGGCTATGGCTCAAAAATATACGGTAAGGATGATGGAAATGGGGAAACATCGTTCAGAATAGCTACTCGCCATGGTGTTTCGACATGGACTGATCGTGTATATTTATCAACGCAAACAGGCAATGTCGGTATAGGCACTAATACGCCCGGCAATAAACTTGATATTGCAGCTTCTAACCGTCAACTTCGTTTGACAGATACAGATGATAGCAAATTTTGGCAGCTCAGCGCTTCGTCCAATGCCTTGGCTTTTCGTTATCAAGAAGGACTTGCAGATGAAAAATTAGCCATGTGGATGACTAGCAACGGCGATGTTGGGGTTGGGACTAGCAGTCCTACGCAAAAACTCGAAGTGTGGGGTGCTAATTCAGCTCCTGGCACCAGTGGCACTGCTGCTGACGGTATCTTGCGTTTGCAACCTGTCGGTAGTGATGCTATGGTTGACTTTGGTATGGTTACCAGTGGGGCTTATGCATGGATACAACCACGCAATCGAAGCAATTATGCCACTAACTTCAATCTTTCACTTAATCCGAATGGCGGTAATGTCGGGATAGGTACGACAACGCCTAGCTATAAACTTCAAGTTAATACTGTTGCATCAGGTAAAGCGGGTTATTTTCAGACAACAGGCAGTTGGCAGGCAATTGACTTCTCGTCTGATGGCGGTACTACAAAAGGTAGTTTAGCAGCCGCTGGGGGAAATATATATTTGGGCAAGTCCGATGTAGGAACTGATCCCAAGATAACGGTAAATATCACAAATGGCAACGTCGGTATCGGCACGACTTCTCCCGGAGCAAAACTCCATGTCGAAGGTGGTAATGTGTGGATCGGACAAAAAACGGTTCAGTACACCGGTCCGGATACTTACAAACTCAATGTATTTGGCAATGTGCGCGCAGACGAAATCGTCGTCAATACCAACGGTGCTGATTTTGTATTCGAAGAAGGATATAAGCTGCCATCTCTGGACGAAGTCGAAAAACACATCAAAACCCAAAAACATCTTCCGGGTATCGCCTCGGCCGCCGATATGCAAGCCAATGGCGTCGGTATCTCCGAACTCCAAACCAAACTCCTCCAAAAAGTCGAAGAACTTACGCTGTATGTGATTCAGCTGAAAAAGGAAAATGAAGAGTTGAGGAGAATGATTCAGTACTAGTATATTAATTTTTTTAGGAGTTCTATAGATGAGAACAATAAATGCGTTATTATTATTAATTATAAGTCTTACAGCCGGGTCAGTTTTTTCAGCAGAGAGAACGTTAGTTGTTCCAGATGATTATCACTATTCTGCATCAGTAATAGTGGTTGACAAACTAGGACGTCCAGTGCCTTATGCTGACATTACATTAAAAGTGCAAGTTTATTTTACTAGAATGGATGGGTATCAATGTTTGCCTGGCGAATGCCCTTCCCCAACTTCTACTATTATGTCATCCAAAACAAATTTAGCGGGGATAGCAGCTTTCGACTTTATTTTTCCTAATCCCAATCCACCTGAAGATCCGAATTATTACACTCGTCCTAGATCTGCATGGTATATTGGATTTGCCGATAAAATTTATGATTTAGCAAATGATCAATCAAATTTTGTCGAATTAATTAGCCCTCAATATTCTGAGCAAGACCACATCACATATACTTTTATTATTGATGATGATGCTCCTCTACAACCCAATAATTTAATTTTTCCCAACGACGAAGTTAGTGATGATTTTCAAATCTTTCCAGAAGAGTTTAATTTGGACAATGGGTTTAGTTCACACTCAACCTCGACAACCGGGTTTAATGTTTATATGTACTACGGATACAATAAGGTACAAGCTATAACCAAACCCATTCTCTTAATTGAAGGGATTGATTTCGACAACGAGAAAAATGATTGGAAAAGACTATATCCAATGATTGGAAGAGATTTTATTGAAAATAAGCTTAGAGGGAGAGGCTATGATGTGATTATTGTTGATTTCAAAGACGGTACAAACTTCTTAGAAAACAATGCTCGTTCTGTAATGAATGCAATAGCATGGACAAATCAGCAACTTGCATTGAATGGGAGTTCAGAAAATATTATTTTAGTAGGCGCCAGCATGGGGGGCGTGCTTTCTAGATATGCATTGAAGGAGATGGAGAATAGGTATCTATCAGCTTTGATAAATAATCAATCTAATCCTAACCAATGGAATCATAATACCAAATTATGGACTTCGTTTGATTCTCCACAACAGGGGGCAAATATACCGATAGCTGATCAAGCTTTTTTAAGTTTCTTCTCTGCACTAGATCCGAAAAGCGAAAAAAAATTCAAGAACCTTGGGAAGCCTGCACCAAGACAATTAATGAAAAGTAATTATAAAAACGCATTTATATCTAACGGTCCATTTGGGATAAAAAATTTAAATTATTCAAATAATAACAGTGATCATGATGTATTCTTCAATGAATTACTTTTTATGGGATATCCGATGTATCTTGAAAAAATTGGTATCTCAAATGGAAGTGGTTTTGGAAATGACGGGCTCCAAAAAACCTCTGATGGAATTCAATCAATGTCATCTAGTGGTGAATTAATGCTAAAAGTTGGTTGTGATGGCTCATGTGCAGATGTTGAATGGGACATCAAACTTTATTCATCAAACATAAATAGCTCTGATCAGTTAGTATTTAATGGAATTTATGATGTATTAGACGATGACTGGTACTCTTTTTCGTCACTTCTTACATGGGTTCCTTTTGGCATAATTGATTATGCTTTAGACTATGCTGATGATATAGGTGTATCAGGTACACCGTTAGATGAAAAAATAGAATATTGGTTTGTAAAAAACGCAAATTCATTGTACCAAAGTGTTAGTATGTTCCCCGACAATGCTCCAGGAGGTTACAGAGAAACACAAAAAGAAATATATAATAAATCAAAACGAGCATTAAGGTCCGGCGGCGGGGAAATTAATTTGTATTTTTCCAAACATTGCTTTATTCCCACGACAAGTGCATTAGATTTAAGAAATAGTACCAATCAACGAGTTAGTCCCTATACTAAGTTAATTGGTACGGACAATGATCTAACTAAGCTTCCTGTAGGAGTGCAAACGCCTTTTGATCATATAAGGTATCAAACAGAAAATGAAAAGCATGTCTTTATAAGCCAGTCCACTGGAGATTGGTTAGATGAATTGTTGACTCCAATGAGTTTAGTTGTTGAAAATAAACTGTTTGACAAATGGAATCGAAAATTCACTGGAACCGAGTTGGTTGAAGTTAAGAACACTCAAATTAAACCAAACTTGCTCGGGGGCACACCTCCAGTTTTTGAAGTAAGCTCTGGAAAAAAAATAGTTATTAGCTCAGGTACTACAATAAAAAGTGGCGCCAAGTTTTTAGCAAGTATTGATCCCAACCTCATAGTAAACGGAACTCAAAATAACACTTCGTACCTAATGTCCGCAATGGCTAAATCATCCGAATCTGAATCGGATATGAAAAAAGATGCTGCGGACAGTGTCAAAACTGAGATTCCGACAAAACCGTTAGAACTTCCTACGACTTTCAGTCTTGATCAAAACTATCCCAATCCTTTTAACCCGACGACGACTATGCGTTATGCGTTGAAAGAGGATGTGGCGGTCACGCTGAAGATATACAATATGCTGGGACAGGAAGTAAAAACACTCGTCAATAATCAGAAACAGGCGGCTGGTTTCAAATCCGTCATGTGGGATGGACGTAATAACTACGGTCACCAGGTACCGAGCGGTACCTATATCTATCGCCTTCAAGCCGGGACTTTCATCCAAACCCGAAAGATGCTGCTAGTCAAATAGATATAATTTTTTGAGAAACCTTCGTAATTTCACAAACCACGCGATCGCATCGCGTGGTTTTTTTGTTTTATTGTATTTAAGGCGCTTGTTTCAAATATTGCCTTGATGGAATAAGCCATTTATCCATAAATCATAAAATGAATAACACAGAAATCTCATGACTTTGATCATAGATGCGCATGGGCAAAACTTACATTTCGAGAAACCGCCCGAACGGGTTGTTTCGCTGATACCGAGCATTACGGAGTCGCTTTTCGAACTCGGACTCGGCGATCGCATTGCTGGGATTTCAAAGTATTGCATCTACCCGGAAGACAGAGCCCGGGATAAACCCACAGTCGGAGGGCAGAAAAATCCTGATTTTGAAAAAATTTCGAAATTAAACCCGGATTTGATAATTCTTAACGAAGAAGAGAATAAACCGGAGCATATTGCGTTATTTAAAAAAAACTATAGGACTTTTGTTACATTTCCGCGTATATTTGTCGAAGCAGGGGAGCTGCTTGATCAGCTGGGGTTGATCTTTCATATCCCCGACCGTACAAAAGTTTTTTCTGAACAAATACGACTCGATCATAGTCGGCTGACAGCCTTAAGTCCTACACGGCTCCGGGCCTTATATCTTATCTGGCGCAATCCGTGGATGTCTGTCAACCGCGATACTTTCATACATGATATTCTGTCTTTGGTTGGTTTGGACAATGTTTTTGCAAACCAAACTCCGCGTTATTTTGAAGTAACACGGGAAATGATTTTGAATGCACAGCCGGATGTTATCATTTTACCGGATGAGCCCTATCGTTTTTTGAAAAAACATATTGCAGATTTTGACGGTTTGGACATTCCGGCCGTAAAAAATTGTAATATTTTTCTGACGGACGGTACTTACTACTGTTGGTACGGTACGCGTACGGCCCGAGCAATAGAGTATATAGACCAAAACATCATACATCGGATTGTTACATGTTAAAACATCTCTTCGTTTTTGTGACGGTATTATCCCTCTCATTACAGGCGCAATATTACGATAATTATTTCGGCACCAATAAGGTGCAGTACACGCATTTTCAGTGGAATATTTTAGAAACGGAACATTTTGAGATCTATTATTATCCGGAAATGCGCGAACTCGCTGAACGTGCCGGCGGGTTGGCTGAAGAGCAATATGCGGAGCTTCAATCCCGGTTTAATCATGCTCTGATTAAAAAAGTACCGATGATTATTTATAGTTCGCACATGCATTTTCAGCAAACAAATACGATATCCGCTGAATTACCCGAAGGCATAGGTGGTTTTTTTGAATTTTTCAAAGGTCGGGTAGTATTGCCGAGTGACGGTTCAACCACACACTTTCGTAGGGTTTTAAGGCACGAATTGGTTCACGTTTTTATGAATTCGAAGGTGAACCGGATCATAAGCCAACATCGAAAATTTAATCATCCCGGCCCCCCGTTGTGGTTCACCGAAGGTTTAGCGGAATATTGGTCGGGTCAGCCCGATTTTCAGGCTGAAATGGTCATTCGCGATGCGACGCTCAACGGCACACTGTTACCGGTACAGGAGTTTTGGCGCATTGACGGATCGTACTATATGTATAAACTTGGTGAGAATTTTCTTCATTTTCTCACTGAAAATTACGGTGAAGAAAAAATTCTTCAACTCATGGAGAATATTTGGAAATTTGATGAATTTCAAAAAGTCGTAACACATACGGTCGGAAAAAATTACGAGACCTTAAGTCAAGAATGGCTCTACTGGCTTAAAAAGAAATATTATCCGACTTTATCGAAAAGCGACATGCCGTTTGCGATTTCGCAAACCATTACCAAAGTGGGGTTCAGTTCGAAGCCGGCCTATCTTTTTGACGGTACTAATGAAGAAATCTTTTTCGTCGCCAATCGCGACGGCTATACCAATATATATCGCCAGAATCTTAAGGAAACCAAGGCAACCGTTTTCATCGAAGGTGAAAGAACGCATGAATTTGAGGCGTTTCATTTTTTTAAAAGTAAAATCCACGTCAATGAACAAGGTCAAATAGCATTTGCAACTAAAAGCGGTGAGCGTGACGTACTATATGTTTATAACACACAAACCGGTAAAAAGGAGCATCAATATACCTACAAAGATTTGACTGGGATCATTTCTCCGCATTGGGCACCCGATGGCAAGTCTATTGTCTTTTCCGGACTCCATATGTCGGGTAATAGCGACTTGTATACCGTTCATGTAAGTACGGATGAAACCGACGGTATCCTCACACGCATTACCAATGATTTTTATGATGATCGCGATCCGGCATGGAGTCCTGACGGGAAGTACATAACTTTTAGCTCCGATCGTGCGGGTTTTTCGCCGGAAGGAACATATAATTTATTTATCTATGATCTGGAAACCGCGCGGACATTTCAGTTAACCAGCGGCAAATATCAGGACGCTTCACCAGCATGGTCACCTAAAGGTGATTACATCGTTTTTACTAGTAATCGTCAGGGAAGTCCGACCAATATTTCAGTTGTTCCGTTTATATATCAAGGTCAATCATTTATAGAAACAGCAGCGCGAGGCGAATTACAAGACAGTATGTACGCGCACTATGCGCCACGTCAGCTGACCGATCTCACCTCAGCGGTTTTTGACCCGATTTGGACTAAAGACGGCGATCTTGTAATGACCGCATTCGAGGATTTTAGTTTCAAATTACGACGTATGGAAAAAGCATATGACAAAGCGCGTCAGTTGGTTCCGACAGAACGAAAAAAAATAGACGGTTTTCGTTATCCATGGACGACACCGAAGGTTTCGATCATTGCAAGCAATACCCGTTCGTATGAAAAAAAATACAGCCTTGATTTCGTCCAAGGCGCTTTTCAGATCGCACCGACGTACGGCTATGGTGGCGGTGCCACGATAGGATATACCGACATGATGGGCGATGATCAATATTACCTTACCGTTTTTAATACAGGCCAAACCACTTCCGATATTTTAACGGATTGGAATTTTATTCTGACCAAAGTTAATCTAGGGCAACGTGTAAAATACGCTTATGGTGGTTATCGTTTTAAAGGCGAGTTTACTCAAATTGGCGACCAAGGCTTACCAGAGTCAGTGTATGAAGAACGTTATGGAGGGTTTTTTCAAGTTGCGTATCCATTATCCAGGTTTGAACGCATTGAAACGGGGGTTTCTGTCAGTCGGTATCAACGCGGAGCTGCTTTTGGCGCGTTACTTCCACTGGATGGGGTAAGCATCGGAAATAATATCGGATACGTGTACGATAACGCACTATGGGGAATAACCGGGCCGATAGACGGGCATCGTGCTATGCTATCGCTAGGTTATACATCGGATGCGTATAAGTCGCAACAAAACTTTTATACGATTATTGCAGATTACCGTCATTATTTTCGTATCACGATGCGATCAGCGTACGCATTTCGAGCTATGACACAATGGAATGACGGTAAAAACCCAAGTAATTTCGTCGTCGGAGGTAGTTGGGATTTACGTGGTTTCCCACGATGGAATATGCCTGGAACACGTTTTTTTGTTATGAATCATGAATTGCGATTTCCTTTGATGGACGCTATACAACTGAAGTTCCCGTTTGTAGGCTTGGGTTTCCGTTCAATACGAGGAGCTATATTTACAGACATTGGAAACGCCTGGGGAGTACAAAAGACCGATGGTCGAGTGATTCTTGGCCATCAAAAATTTGATGGGTTTTTAGGTAGTGTAGGCACAGGGTTCCGCGTTAATTTACTTGGCGTTATGGTGCTACGATTCGATTTTGGAAAGATGTTTGATGCGCGCGGTTATAAGTTTGGTAAAATTCGTTTACCCGGTAATCGTGATCGATTTGTCGAAACTAAGTTGAATACCAACAAACGATCGGAAGGTTTTGGCGGAATCGACAATGACGGAAGTATAATTGAAAAAAGACGTTGGTCGCGCGGTATATTTTTCCAATTTTGGTTTGGAGCTGATTTCTAATGAAAACAATCCTTGTATGCATCATACTGATCTTTCAATTAATGGCTTGCGGCACTACCGGCAATATTCGCATTGCTGCTTATTTCAAAAAATCCACGACTTCGCCATGGAGTAATATCGGCGGAAACCCAGGTCGAACCGGATATGCATTAAACGAGCTATCAGTTCCAATGCAGACAGTATGGACTAAAAAATTATCCACTTCGCTAGGTAAGGCCATTGTCGTATCGGACAGTATCATATATACGACAACGCATGATGGTCGTTTTTATGCAATACATTCAGGAAGCTCAAAAACGGTCGGATACATTAAATTTATTCACGCATCACAAGCCGGTGCGGCAATAGCCGGTCAGAAAACAGCTATCGGCATTTCTAACGGGAAACAAAATTTCATCACACACCAAGTTTTTGACGGAAAATTTTTAACAATCAAAAATACCGGTGCCATCGAAACAAACCCTTTGATATATGACGATCTGGCGTATGCCGGTACACTAAGCAATACGGCCGTTTGCGTGGATATGAATAACGGGGAAACTGTTTGGAGCCACACAACATCTGCACCGATTCACTCTTCACCTACCATCTCGGGTTCGGCAGTATATTTTGGGGATGATGAAGGAACACTTTTTTCCCTTAATCGCTTCAATGGCAAGTTGCTCTGGAAACTCAAGCTTGGAGGCCCGATTCTTTCTGCGCCGGTCGCAGACGATAGTCTGGTGTACGTTGCGTGTAACGATAGTACGTTGTACGCAATTCATCAAAAGGATGCCGTGATTACTTGGTATTACCGCATAGGATACGATAAACCCGGTAATTTCTATGCTTCACCCGCGGTGGATGAAAAACTTTTATATATAGGCGCTACCGACGGACGGCTGTACTCATTTGAAAAGCGGAACGGTAATTTAGTATGGATGTATGAAACTAAAGGCCCTATTTCCATCGCACCGGTAATAAGCAAATCGATTGTCTTTATAGGGTCACAAGATAAAAGCGTATATGCGCTTAATAAACACACCGGGACCTTGGAGTGGCAGTTTGAAACGGAAGGGCGAATTAAATCTGAAATGGCAATTTACGGCGGTTCACTTTTCGTTGGCTCAGAAAACAACATGCTTTATAAATTTAGCGGGAAACTCAAATGAATAGGTACTTACAGAGCTTGTTATATCTTTTTACTTTAGGGATTCTCGTTCCAGCGATGACTTATTGTCAGAACAAAACTCCATACGGTTATTTAAAGATAATTCCCCTCGAAAACCGGACTGTTATTTATTTAGACAACGTTGCTTACGAATGGGAAAATGGTAAAGTATTCAAGCTTCTTGCCGGACGACACACTCTCGCGGCCCGGCGAGATAATGGTCTTCAAGCGGAACAATTGGACTTTTTACAAAACATTATCATCAACAGAGAGGATACGTTGTCTGTAAATTTGCGTTTCGAAAAAGCCATAACGATTCAAACGAATACGCCCAACTCAGCATTTGTTTTTATCAACGATTCGCTATACGGTAAAACACCGTATTTATTTATACCGGATACAGAGGATACCTACAATGTTCGCATCAGCAAAACAGGGTATTGGGATACGACCTTTACCATAGTTTCACACGATACGCCATTAACGATGGGATTAAAGCCAAAAAACCATGAGATAAAATCGTTAAATGATAATGAGTTTGTTAACGAACGATGGCGCAAACAAGGTATTCATAGTTACAAGAAGCACCTGCTCATAGCGGGTCTAAGCTTGATTGTCTCCGGGTACTATACGGCGGCCAATAAAAAAACGGCGGATGACGCTTTTGAAAAAGCGAAGCTGGCCAGACGATCGGGAAATATCGCATTATCAAAAAAACTGACGGACAAGACCCGCCGTTATGATGATCGCGCCCGAATCGGATTTATCGGTTTACAAATCAGTTCAGCCGGATTTGCAACGCTGCTTTTACTCAGTCGTTAACCATATTAAAAAAAACATTTTTTAAATACGGTGTGACACGCTATATTCTGCCAGTATGTCATTGATTTAGATAAACTGACGTTTCACCCGTTCATGAAAAAATTCAATATACCTCTTTTTTACCGCAGTTCTATTATCACGGCAATAAAAAATTACCGGCGCACGCTAGATCAACGAAAAAAAGATTTTTCTCCTACACGTCTTGATTTTGGCCCGGTCGAGTTCCTTATTGCACGCCATTTTGGTTTTTGTTACGGCGTAGAAAACGCAATAGAAATTTCATACAAAGCCATTGAAGAAAACCCAGGTAAGCGCGTTTTTTTGCTCAGTGAGATGATCCACAATCCTGAAGTCAATTCCGATCTGCAAAGCCGGGGAGTCCGGTTTATCATGCACACACACGGAGAGCAGATCATTCCGTGGACGGATATCAAGAGCGATGATGTTGTTTTAGTACCCGCGTTCGGTACGACCATCGAAATAGAAAACAAACTCAAGGATATAGGGATTCAATCCTATACCTACGATACGACATGCCCATTTGTAGAGAAAGTGTGGAACAAAGCGGCTCAAATCGGCAAAGAAAACTATACTGTCGTTGTTCACGGAAAACCTTCTCATGAGGAAACACGGGCGACTTTTTCTCATAGCAGACAAGGAGCGCCTACGGTTGTTATTCGCGATATGAAAGAAGCCGTATTACTCGGACGATTTATTATCGGTGAATTACCCCCGGAAGCGTTTTATCAGTCGTTTGAGAATCAGTACTCTGAGGGATTTGATCCGGGTAAAGATCTTAAAAGGATCGGTGTGGTCAATCAAACAACGATGCTAGCCAGCGACACCCAAGCCATCGCAGATTATTTGCGCAATCTTATGATTGATAAATATGACTTGGACCAAGCATCGGTACATCTGCACTTTGCCGAAACAGGCGATACACTATGTTACGCGACCAACGATAATCAAACTTCCACGTATGGATTGTTATCGGAAAAAGCAGATTTAGCCGTCGTTGCCGGTGGATACAACAGTTCCAATACGTCTCACATTGTCGAATTATGTGAAGAAAAGTTACCGACCTTTTTTATTTCATCGGCCGAGAAGATCATCGACTCCCAAACGATAATGCACTGGGACTTTCACCATAAGTTAGAAAAAACCTCTAAGAACTTTATTCCCCAAAAAGAAAAAGTCATCATTCTGCTTACCAGTGGAGCCTCGTGTCCGGATACGATCGTCGAGGGAATTTTGCTTCGTTTGTTGACTTTTTTTTCAAATGCACGTGATTTCGATGATGTGATGCATCGCTTCCAATGATGGTTCTCAAGTTAGCGTAAAATCGCTAACATATTTCAAATATTTTATCTTTTATAAAGACCCCGTGATCAAATCTGTAATAACATATTGCGGGTTTACTTTTTTATTTGTTTTCGGCTCGACGGTATATAGCCAAAACATGGTAAAAGGTTTACCGGTCATTGAGCATTATGCCCCACAAACTTACGGAGCGGGCGTAGACAATTTTTGTTTTGTTCAGGATAAACGCGGTTTTATATATGTTGCCAATGGCTCCGGCGTATTGGAGTATGACGGCATTCAATGGCGATTGATCCCGTTAGAAAATCGCGCGGCCGCCTCATGGCTTACGATCAGTCCGGAGGGGACGATATTCGTGGCCAGTCTTGGTGAATTTGGTTGCTTAGTTCCCGACAGTTCCGGTTTTTTGAAGTATCAATCCCTCGTTAATCGTCAGACTCACCCGCAGTTAAAATTTCAAACATTTTGGGAAATGTGCGCTTCGTCGCAAGCGACGTATTTGCGAAGCTATAGGCATTTAGTGCGATACAAAAACGGCAGCATCAAAGTGTGGCCTGCCGATGGAGACGGATTCGACATCATGGGTATGGTGTATGATACGATATACACACGTATCAAACATGAAACGATTGTTCGAATCATCGGGGACAGCCTTGTACCGTTGCCGGGCGGAGACTTCTTTAAAGAAATAAAAATCAACGGCTTCCTTCCTTATCAAAAAAACAAACTACTTATCGCAACCCGTAAAGATGGTCTTTTTATCTACGATGCCGGCCAAATCAAATCCTTGAAAACGGAAGCGGACGATTACTTAAAAAAATATTTTGTCTATGATACGCGCCAATTGCCGGATGGCGGTTATGTCATCGCGACCTTGCAGGGCGGCGTGGTGTTATTCGATGAAGATTTGCGTGTCAAACAAATAATTGATGAAACTTCCGGTTTGCCTGCCAACGGTGTTAATTCGGTGTTTGTAGATAATAATTTTAATCTGTGGCTGGGCCATAGCTATCACGGCATTACGCGAATCGAGATACACACACCTCTCACGTTGCTCAATGCCTCAACGGGTATCAATGGTCGCGTCAAACGCATGCTGCGCCATAAAGGCACTTTATATGTGATGACCAATAGCGGCCTATTTCGATTGACCGAAAAGGGGAATGCATACCATTTTGAATCACTGCATTCCGGTGCGCCGTATTATTTTGATATGTTTGTTACGCATGGGCGACTGCTGATCTCTACCGGAAATGGTATTTTAGAGGTGAAAGATGATAACGTTTTGACACACACTCCTGTATATACGTATGCTGTATTAAATAGCAATCGAGATTCTAATATCGTCTACGCGAGCGAAGGCCTAGGGATGACGATTTATCGTGTTGGCAAGTCTGAGAAATGGGAACTTGTAAAAACAATATCTTCTGTCAAAGTAGCCGTACGAACTATGGCGTATGACGAATATGGAGACCTTTGGCTGGGTACGGAATATGAAGGCCTCGGGCGTATGCAAATCAATAAAAAGGACCATCTGCCGGATACGGTCGAATTTTTTGATAGCAAATTAGGATTGCCTGCCGGTGAAATTTCAGTATGGTCCACCGGTGCAGCGCCATTATTCTCAGGTCATGACGGATTTTATAAATTTTCCCGTCAGCATCACCGTTTCAATAAATTATCCGAAACTGAAATGGCAATGCATCGAGAAAATAGCGAATATTGGATTGGTTTGAACCAAGGACGGTGGAAGATCACGCCGATGGCTTTACAAATAATGCCTGAAAAAACCATCATCAATAGATTACGTGCTATAAAAAACGCCGTTGATTTTATATATTGGCGCGATACGGACGGTACAGAATGGTACGGCGGTGATTTTCTTATTGCTAAACATAAACCCCAACCCCAAACGCTTTTACCCGAGCGGCCTACGGTTGTACTTCGCCGCGTTATGCAAGGTTTGGAAGTGATTTTTTCAGATGATGAAATCAAAAGAAATCATCAGATCGTTTTTGAATCCGAGCCCACGCAGCCGATTCGTTTTGAATTTACTGCACCTGTTTTTGAAATGCGGCCTCAGTTTCAGACCCGTATTATCGGTTTGAACGAACAATGGGAATCTTGGGGTAACGATCCTGTTCGTTTGTATGAACGTATACCGGCCGGAAACTATCGTTTTGAAGTCAGGGCCCGCGATCATTTTGGACGTATTTCAGAAATAACAGGTGCCGACTTTGTTGTCAATCCACCATGGTATCTTACGCATACGATGCTGATGTTATTTGCATTGGTCATTATCGCCTTAGTTTGGCTGTTTATCCGTTATCGGGAACATCGCCTTAAGCAGATGAATCAGGAGCTTGAACGCCTAGTAGAGGATCGTACGCGTGCGCTTAAAGCCAAAGAGGCACAGCTCATTCAGTCCGAAAAAATGGCAGCACTTGGGCAGATGGTCGGTGGCGTAATGCACGAAATCAACAACCCCTTAACATTTATTCAACCCAATCTTGAGTATGTGCAACTTAATTTAAAGAAATTTATCAGTGATATCGCCGCCAACCCCGTAACTGAAAATCGTCAGGCGGAAATTCGCGAATTTGAGCGCGACACCATCAATGCACTTAAAAGTTCGGCCAAAGGCGCCGAACGCATACGCGATATTGTATCCAGTCTAAAGAGTTTCAGCGCATACGGTAAAAACCAGGTGATGGATGTTCGTTTGGATCATCAACTATCGGGTGTAGTGGATCTTATTTTTAATCAGAATAACGATATTCGTTTTATCCGTTCATTTAACGATACGCGATTTGTACGGATTGATACGATGGAAGTAATGCAATGTGTAGTCGGCATTCTAAATAATGCCGTCGCCGCAGTTCATGATGCACTGGCTGAAAAGATATTATCGCAGGAAAACGCTGAAATACGCATCCTTACTATGGATGGTCCCGATCAAACAGTGATTTTACAAATAGAAGATAATGGTATCGGTATTCCTGAAGCCGTGCTTCCGAGAATATTTGAACCTTTTTTTACCACGCGCACGATCGGTAAAGGAAAAGGGCTTGGCCTCTCGGAAGCCTATGCCGTAATTAAGAAACATCATGGTAATATAGAAGTAACGAGCAAAACGCGAAAAGGTACGCGCGTAATCATCACTTTGCCGTCGGTTTAATGCTATGAAATTTATTGGAACCTTGTAATATAATCTTTCGTACAACCTTAATTCCTAATTCGGTATTTATTTTTTGATCAAGAATCGGAGAAACGCATGCGTCTAATTACTTGGATTTTATTGTTTATCTGTTTTGTTTTTAGTGATAGCATAGCTCAAACATTAACCTTTGAGGAATATGAACCGCCTTCCACGTTGGTTGTGCCCGAAAATTTTAGATACCAATCAAAATATCCTTTCATTGATGTGCACAATCATCAGTTTGAAATGCCCACACAGGATTTAAAATACCTGACCAAACAAATGGACAGTCTCAATATGGCTGTGATGGTCAATCTGAGCGGGCGCGGTTTTAAAAGAGAACAAAATAAGGACGGTTCATTCCGTTTCGGACTTCAAGATGGAAGCTATTTGAAGGGAGCTATAGAGAACGCCCGTAAAAATGTTCCCGGTCGTTTGATGGTTTTTACCAATGTCAATTTTGGAGGTATTGATGAACCCACTTGGAGCGCCGAAGCCGTACGTCAATTGGAAGAAGATGTCAAAAATGGCGCATGTGGTTTGAAAATATATAAAAACCTTGGTATGACTTTTAAAGATTCGAGCGGTAATATCATAGCTGTAGATGATCCGCGAATTGATCCGATCTGGAAAAAGGCAGGGGAATTAGGAATACCGGTACTTATTCACTCGGCAGACCCATTTCAGTTTTGGCAACCCTGGGATAAAAACAATGAGCGATGGCTCGAACTCAAAGAGCGTCCCGATCGTAAACGAGATTCGAGCAAGGAACCTTCGTTTGAGAGTATTATTGCCGCACAACATCGTGTCTTCAAAAAACATCCCAAAACTATTTTTATTAACGCGCATTTAGGATGGATGGGCAATGATCTTGCGAAATTCGGCAAACTCATGGATTCGCTCCCCAATATGTACACGGAGATCGGTGCTGTATTGGCAGAGATCGGCCGTCAACCGCGTCAGGCGAGGGAATGGTTTATCAAATACCAGGATCGCGTGCTTTTCGGTAAAGATTCATGGAATCCTCAGGAGTATTCCACCTATTTCAGAGTTTTAGAAACAAACGATGAATACTTTGATTATTATCGTCGTCGTCATGCTTATTGGAAAATGTATGGTCTCGGACTTCCTGATGATGTCTTAAAAAAATTATATTATAAAAACGCGTTACGCATTATACCGGGCATAGACAAATCGCTATTTCCTAAATAGAAGCATTGAATTTTATAATTTGAACATTCAAAAGCATCGCGATAACAATGCGATGCTTTTTTGTATAAAAACGGTTATTTCTTACGTTTATTGAAACTTTTTATTAAAACCACCGTTTATCCTCCCAACCGACAGCTTTCCTTATAGTTTGTTTTCATTACCGATCAAATAAGTGTCTTACTGAATCGTCTGAATTTGTACATAACACTACAATTTATACCAAAGGATACGGTATGCGCCGCACAATGCTTCTATTATTTGTATGCATTGCAACAATGGCTCAAGCACAGGATTTACCGGAGATTGACGGCTTTATAAGAGAGGGAGAGTGGTCAGACGCAACCGTTTTTTCAGATTTTCATTTGATTTCACCCCGATCTACCGAAAAATATTACGATAGCACGATCGTGTACATAAAACAGTCATCCGATGCCTTGTTTTTTGCCATTCGTTTTTGGCCCAAAGGACGCGTTATATCTCAATCGTTTGTGCGCGATCGCAGTTCGGATGAAGAAAATGAATTTTTTATTCTTTTAGATTTGGAAAACAAACGGCAAAACGGATATTTTTTTGCTTTCAATTTTCTCGGTAATCAGCGCGATATGCGCATGTATAATCAACGCCAAATGTCGCAAGAATGGGATTGGAATTGGCAAAACAAATCTACGATTTTTGAAGACGCCACGCCGGATAAGCCTGGATACATTGAGACGGAAGTACGAATACCTGTGGATAAACTGCAAAATAAAAACCCAAACACCATCGGTATTGATGTACAGCTTTTTGCCTATAAACAAGATGGTACCAGTTATTTTTATTCGATCAGCCCTGAAAGCGAGTTATTATCACTCAAAGGGCCGTATCAAATGCATATATCGCCTTTTGTGGAACGGGCTAACATAAACATGAGCGCTATACCTTATGCCGTAGGATACACGTTTACGGATTCTTCATACGAAGCACGTGTTGGTGGCGAATTTAGTGTAAGTATGGATCGCCATACGCTTAAAGGTACATATAATACAGACGCATCGACATTAGAAGCGGATCCTTTCGTTTTTTCGTTTTACAAACGTAAAGTTTCTCTAGCCGAAAAACGCCCATTTTTCAGTCGTGATCTGGATGTGTACCGATCACCGATAAGTTTGCTTTATACCCGCGGTATAGCCGATATCAACTATGGTGCCAATTATACATTTCGCAGTAATACGCTCAAAGCCGGTGCATTTTATGTAGAAGAAGAGCCGATCCTCGGGGACACTACGCATAATATAAGGCGTTTTATGGCCGTTCGACCTAATGTGGTAACCAAATTTGTCAATTTTGGCGGAACCTTTATCCATAACGAACAAACGGACGGACCGTCGGAAACGATAATAAGCGGTGATGCGCGTGTGGATCTTCCGTCCCGTTGGATTTTTGTGCCACAGTTGGCAACCAACAAAGACGGATATGCTTCTAAAGCGTACTTGTATTACGAATTTAACCCTGCGGGCGGACCGTATGCTGATTTTTCATACACTCGATTTGGAAAAAAATTTGATGGAAGGACAGTAATAAATCTTTTCGGTAAAAATTACGACGAAATATCCAATTCGGTCGGTTATAATTTCATATACAACCGTTCCTATTTTCATCAGATGAATGCACGTGTCGAATTTTACAAAGCCGAATCACTAGATCGTGATTTTATGTTGCAGCGCAATATCAACGGCAACTTCTTCTACAAAGTCAACGATTGGTTAAGCGTCAATCATTATGCTGAAATAAGTAATGCCGATGAAGCCCTAAGCGATACGACCAAAAAAAATCACGATGATTATTCGCAAAAGCACGAAGCTAAAATTTTGATAGGAAATAACGCAATTGTTTTGGGCTATAAAGAAGGTACATATTATGGACGGAAGTTACGTAACCCGTATGCGTCGTACGAATCCATGTTTTTTTCCAGAGTTGGCGTATCCGCTACGGCGTTTCTTGTCGAAAATGAAGCGCGTATATTTAGCGCAAAAATAAATTACCGTATCATGCCTAAGCTATTTTTAAGATCATTGTATCAATGGAAAAGTGAAAAAGGCAATTCCAATAAATACGATAATTTTCAATCATGGAACAGCATGCTCCAGTACGAATTTTTTGCAGGAAGTAATTTGTACTTAGTGCTCAATCTTCAGGGTGAAGACTTGGAGTATGTCGGTAGGTATTGCAAACTCGCTTACGAATTTAATTTCTAGTAACTATTGGGACGAACGATGCATGCGGGACATGCGCAGGATCCAGTCCCGGCTTTGTTCCCGATGCATAAAATAACCGATTTCTAAAATGTTACCGTCCGGAGCACGGAGTCCCTTCATAAGCGAAGTTTTACCTATGGAAGCAACCGGTAAAACAACGCCGATATGTTTAAGCCCGGATTGCGCCGCTTTTGAAAGCCACTCGTTGCGAAGCCAGGCTTGATCATCGCTGTCAAGTACGGTCAGGAGTTCGAAATCAGCATGTAATGCGACACTGCGACGGTTTTTAACGTGTTGTAACGCCACATCAAATGCCGTACGAAACGCGCCGGTGGCTGAAAATTTTTTCCAGACTATTTCCGGTAACATCGGCCCGGAAAGCCATCGTACCGACATGAATAAATCATCATGAAGGGCAACGATCCCATCGTTTGAATCCGGTTGTTGCAAGGGTTGTAAAAGTTTGATAAACGGTTTACCGCACAATATCAAAAAAACAAACAAACTAAAGCAATACCCGATTTGGGTGATACGAAAATTTTTATATCATTCCTTTTAGTTTTGAAAATCGGCGTGTATATTGGTTTTAGTAATTTCACTTCTTTTAAAAATCGAACCCGTTTCCTTAACCCTTTATCACAGGAATATTATTCATGCGACACCTACGCCATTCGTTGATGACCGCACTGAGTATTCTCATAGTATGTTCTGATTACGCAACAGCTCAAAATTTTGAAAAGGATGTTGCGGCAGCCTTTCGATGGCGCATGATCGGACCCTTTCGTGGCGGACGAACTGTCGGCGCCGTCGGCGTGCGTCAACAACCGAATGTATTTTACATCGGTGTTAATAATGGCGGCGTTTGGAAAACGGAAGATTTTGGCCGAACATGGTTCCCGATATTTGACGATCAGCCGACCGGTTCCATAGGCGATATCGTCGTGGCGCCTTCGGATCCTAATATTTTATATGTGGGCAGCGGCGAAGGTTTGCAACGTCCCGATTTATCGGTCGGTGACGGCGTTTATAAATCAACGGATGCCGGTAAAACATGGAAACATACCGGATTGCGTGATGGTCAACAAATCGGCGGATTGGCGATAGATCCCGAGGATCCCAATCGCGTTTTTGCCGCCGTATTAGGCCACCCGTACGGCGCAAATACGGAACGTGGTGTTTTTAGGACGATTAACGGCGGTGCATCGTGGGAAAAAGTTTTATATATCGATGAAAATACCGGCGCCATTCAGGTAACTCTGGACCCCAAAGATTCTAAAACCGTCTATGCTACACTTTGGGCCGCCAGGCAAGGTCCATGGGAAAACGGTTCCTGGCAAGGGCCCGCAAGCGGTCTGTACAAATCGACCGATGGCGGTACAACTTGGAAGAAGCTCACGCAAGGTCTGCCTACCACCAAAGAAGGGCTCGGGCGTATCGGTTTTTGTATCGCACCGAGTTTATCATCCCGCTTATATGCAACCGTTGATTCCCCGGAAAAAGGCGGAATATACCGATCAGATGATGGCGGTAATTCATGGCGTTTGATGAACCCGGATAATCGTCTTTGGGGACGCGGTGGAGACTTTGCCGAAGTCAAAGTAGATCCGCGTAATCCGGATATCGTTTACTCTGCGAACGTAGCATTTTGGAAATCCACCGACGGGGGCAAAAACTGGACGTGCGTACGAGGAGCGCCGGGCGGGGATGATTATCACCGTATATGGATCAATCAGGATAATCCGGATATTATGCTTTTGGCCGCCGATCAAGGTGCGATCATCACTGTTAACGGAGGCAAAACTTATTCATCGTGGTACAATCAGCCGACAGCACAGTTTTACCATGTGTCAACGGATAACGCATTTCCTTACAACGTTCTCGGAGGTCAACAGGAAAGCGGATCAGCCAGCGTAAGTTCACGTGGTCATGGCGGACAAATAACGTACCGCGATTGGTTGCCCGTCGGCGTCGAAGAGTGGGGATATGTGGCCGCTGATCCTCTTAATCCGGACTTGGTCTACGGCGGAAAATTAACCAAATACGATCGTAAAACCGGCCATACCCAATCCGTCGGTCCTTTTCCGACAGGTCATTATCAACCCAATCGCAGTCCGTATCGTTTTTTGAGAACGGCTCCGGTTATTTTTTCTCAAGCGGATCCTACGGCTTTATATTACGCGGGTAATGTATTATTCAAGTCACAGGATGGCGGACACGCGTGGCGGGTTATCAGTCCCGATCTTTCGCGTGAGTCATGGGATGTTCCAAAAAGCATTGGTGTATATACTACCGAATCTATGAAAACCATGCCGCGTCGCGGTGTGATCTATACTGTCGCACCTTCGCCCTTGGACTCGTCGGTGATATGGGCTGGTACGGACGACGGCTTAATCCATATAACCCGGGATGGCGGTAAAACATGGCAAAACGTAACCCCAACTGAAATTACCTCATGGAGCAAGATTTCACTTATAGATGCGGGTCATTTTGATGTCAATACGGCCTACGTTGCGGTCAATCGCATTCGTTTGGATGATATGAAGCCGTACATTTATAAAACGCACGACGGTGGAAAAACATGGATCAAAATAGTCGAAGGGTTGCCCGATGACCCAATTAACGCCGTTCGCGAAGATCACATCAAAGAAGGTTTGCTTATATGCGGGTCTGAACGGGCAGTCTATGCTTCCGTCAATGATGGCCAAAATTGGATTAGCCTTCGAAATAACATGCCTGCTACTTCTATTCGTGATGTTGTAATCAAAGACAACGATATCGTTGCAGGTACGCACGGGCGTTCGTTTTGGATCATGGATGACATAATGCCTCTTCGCCACATCACCGAAGTATCACGTCAAGCACCGGTATGGCTTTTCAAACCATCTAACGCGTACCGTGTTCGTTGGAATCTGTATACCGATACACCGCTGCCGCAGGAAGAGCCGGCGGGCGAAAATCCTCCGGATGGAGCAATCATCTATTATCATCTAAAGCAGGATGCGCAAACCCCAGTAGTCATCGAAATTAAAAATTCGCGTGGTGAAGTCGTACGGCGTTTTTCGAGCAATGATTCGACCCCTATGTCACGGAATAATAATTTCCCATCATACTGGCTTGCATCGCCACAACGTGTTTCCGCCAAAGCCGGATCGCATCGCCTGATATGGGATCTTCGTCATAGTCCATTGCCGACAGAGCCGGAATTTTCCATTGCCGCAATTTATGGTAAGACTACACCTGCGCCGACATCGCCATTGGTCATGCCCGGTTTTTATTCTGTCGTCATTTCAGCTAACGGGTTAACCATGGGTGAAAGTTTAACCCTCGTCATGGATCCGCGTGTACGGATGACGGACACGGAAATAAAAGATCAATTTGATCTGTCAATGCGGTGCTACGAAATAAGAAAAAAAGGAATGCTTGTTACTCGACACATTCAGTCGTGGCGTGCCCAAGCTGATAAATATATGGGGCGGTTAAAAAGTAATTCGAGTGAAATCAAAAAATTTTTAGGTTACATAGATGCTGTCGAAAAAGGTAACGCCTCTACCGGCGATAAAGGGTTGCAAACTATTATGCAATCAACAACCAATATGTTTGACGTAATACAACATGCCGACATGCCACCAACCGCGGCAATGTACAATACCGTTCGCGAAACTGAAAAGAGTTGGGAAAAACTAACGGCTGAATGGGAAAAACTAAAAACCGTGCATCTTGATGCCGTAAATAAGCATTTAATAAAACTTAAATGGCCTGAAATATCAAACCCATGATATCAATTTGATCATTATTCATCATTCATTTAAAATCGGAGAATTACTATGAATGTACGCGTTTGGTTCGTGTTATGTACAATGCTGCTTTCAGCGCAAGGCATTGCGCAAAAGAAAGCTACCGAAACTAAAGATCCCATGCCTTCTTCAACCTTTGGAGGACTCAAGTTCCGTAGTGTCGGTCCTGCTCTGACAAGCGGTCGTGTGGCAGACTTCGCTGTCAATCCTAAAAATATTTTCGAATATTATGTTGCGGTTGCATCCGGCGGTGTCTGGAAAACAACCAATGCCGGTGTGACTTACGAACCTGTATTTGACGGCGAAGGGTCATACTCCATAGGCTGTGTTGCGATTGATCCTTCCAATCCTAATGTGGTATGGGTTGGCAGCGGAGAGAATAACAACCAAAGATCGGTGGCGTACGGCGATGGTATATACAAATCTGTGGACGGGGGAAAGTCCTGGACCAATATGGGTCTTAAAAATTCAGAACATATCGGTCGTATCGCCATTGATCCCAATAATTCAGACATCGTTTACGTAGCGGCATATGGTCCGGTTTGGAGTGCCGGCGGTGATCGTGGTATTTACAAAACGACAGACGGCGGTAAAACGTGGAAGGCCGTTCTCACGGTCAGCGAAAACACCGGATTCAATGAAGTGATCATGGATCCGCGTAACTCCAATGTACTCTATGCGGCAGCCCATCAACGCCGCAGAACCGTTTTCACTTACATCGGCGGCGGTCCCGAGTCTGCGTTGTACAAATCTACAGATGGCGGTGCCAACTGGCGTAAAATCAATTCCGGTTTGCCCACGGTAGATCTCGGTCGCATCGGAATCGCCATTTCACCGGTTAATCCCGACGTGTTGTATGCGATCGTTGAAGCCGCCGAAGGAAAAAGCGGCGTCTACCGTTCCGATAATCGTGGTGAAAGCTGGGAAAAACGTGGAAATAATTCCTCATCCGGAAATTATTATCAGGAAATTTTTTGCGATCCACAAAATATAGACAAAGTTTATTATGTGGATTTTTTTGTAATGGTATCTTTGGACGGAGGAAAATCTTTTAATCCAATCGGTGAAAAATACAAACACGTAGACAATCACGCGCTTTGGATCAACCCAGCCAATACCGGCCATATGCGTGTCGGTTGTGATGGCGGCATATACGAAACATACGATAACGGTGCAAATTGGGAATATAAATGGAATCTTCCTGTAACGCAGTTTTACAAAGTGGCCACAGACAACGCCACACCGTTTTATTATATCTACGGCGGTACGCAAGACAATAACAGCATCGGCGGACCTTCGCGCACACTAAGCGCCAATGGCATCATCAACACGGATTGGTTTATAACCAATGAAGGCGACGGTTTTGAATCGCAAATAGATCCTTTTGATGCCAATATCGTGTACGCACAATCGCAATACGGCGGACTTGTGCGCTACGATAAAAAGAGCGGGGAAGTCATTGACATCAAACCGGTCGAAGGGGAAAACGAACCGGGATTGCGTTGGAATTGGGATGCTCCGCTGCTGGTGTCTCGTCACAAAGCCAATCGTGTGTATTTCGGAGCCAATATCCTTTTCCGAAGTGATGACCGTGGTCATTCATGGAAAGCGATTAGTAAAGACATGAGCCGCGGTTTGGATCGCAATAAGTTATCCGTAATGGGACGTGTTTGGAGTATTGACGCTGTAGCTAAAAACGGCTCAACGGATATTTACGGTCAGCTCGTAAGTATCGCCGAATCACCGTTGGACGAGAATGTTCTTTATACCGGCACAGATGATGGGCTTATCCATGTATCGCGTGACGGCGGCGCATCTTGGACTGTCGTGGACAATATTCCCGGAGTTCCTGAACGCACGTATGTCAATCAAATCATCGCAAGCCAACATGATAAAGGAACGGTATACGCGATTTTCAATCATCATCGCTACGGTGATTTCAAACCGTATATCTTCCGTAGCCGTGATTTTGGAAAAACGTGGTCGGCCATTCAAAACAACTTGCCGGAACGCGGATCAGTTTATTGCGTAGGTGAGGATCATGTGCGCGCTGATTTGTTATTCGTAGGAACGGAATTTGGTGTGTTTTTTACGATTGACGGCGGCCAGAAATGGGTGCAACTCAAATCAGGGCTACCGACAATAGCTGTTCGTGATCTTGAAATTCAACGTCGCGAAAATGATCTTGTCCTCGGTACGTTCGGTCGTGGGTTCTATGTACTCGATGATTACACGCCCCTTCGTCATCTCAAAAAAGAAGACCTTTCCAAAGAAGCTATGCTTTATCCTGTAAAAGATGCGTTGATGTTTTCCGAATCACGCCCGTTGGGACTTAGCGAAAAATCATACATGGGTGAAAATCTATTTAGTACCCCTAATCCGACAGTCGGCGCTGTGTTTACGTATTATCTGGCCGAAGACATCAAAACGGTCAAAGAAAAACGCCGCGCTTCAGAAAAAGAAAAGGCTTCCAAAGGCGAATCGGTATTTTATCCGCCTATGGATTCACTCAAAACAGAGGAACTGCAAACTGAACCGACGTTGGTTTTTACGATTAAAGATGATGGCGGACGTATCGTACGCCGCCTCAAGGCACCGGCCAAAAAAGGTATGAATCGTATTACTTGGGATTTCCGTTATCCATCGCCGGGCCCGGTTACTTTTAATACCCCCGTGTCATATAATTTTTATGATGTTCTTGAAAAAGGCCACGTCGCCATGCCTGGAAATTATAGTGTCACGATGGGTAAAATCGAAGATGGTAAATATACGGAATTGACTCCGGCACAATCCTTTAAGGCTGTTGCTTTGAATGCATCTGCATTGTCGGCCACGGACAAAAATGCATTTGATACGTTTGCGAAATCTGTCTCGGATTGGCGTCGTCAAATCAGTTCCGCCGATGCGTATCGCGGTGAATTGGCAGGTAAAATCAAGTTTATGAAAACTGCTGCATTAGATGCCGTGGAACCCGGATCAGAAATCATTGAAGCCGTTTACGCGGTCGAACGCCGCTTAAAGGAATTTAATCTCAAACTCAATGGTGATAATATCCGCGACAAATATCAGTTTGAACGTGCTCCGTCCGTCAGCGATCGAATTGGTCAAATAGAGTACAGTATATGGAACGCTACCGCAGCACCGACCGAAACTCAAAAACAATCTTTGACTGTAGTAGCCAAACAAACACCGGCGCTTATGGATGAATTGAAATCCATAGACACCGAAATCAAACGTATCGAATCCATGCTTGAGCGTAGTAAAGCGCCTTACACCCCCGGACGTATTCCAGAGAAAAAATAAAAAATAAATTTTATTTTTTAGATTCTAAAGGCTGCCTGACGAATACAAAATTCTCAGACAGCCTTTTTTTGTTTGATTCATGCTTTGATTTTTAGTACTCTTTTTCGGTTTTCTAATCCCGTCTATTAAATAATATCTTCATGACATCCCTCAGAATTTCAATATTCGTATTTTACTTTTTTATTTTGCACGCGCTTTATGCACAGAATGAAGAAGGATTGATTCCCACCCAATATTATTCGACCAGTCAATTTTTTGCGCATAATCAGAATTGGGCCGTAACACAGGATCAGCAAACAGGATTGATCTACGCGGGAAATAATGTTGGCGTGTTGGAGTTTGACGGAGCCACGTGGCGCATCATTCACACGGCAAACCGAACGATGGTACGTTCGCTGGCTTATGATCCGGTTGGTCAACGTGTTTTAGTAGGAGCACAGGGCGAATTCGGTTACCTCAAGCCGGATTCAGTTGGTATTATGCGTTACGTATCATTATCTGCCGCCTTGCCGGAGGAAGCGCGTCGTTTTGTCAACGTATGGCGCATATGGGTTACAAATAAAGGTATCTTCTTTCAAACCAATACGGAAGTTTTTATACTGCAAAACGAAACATTGCGAATCATAAAACCGGATCAGTCTTCATTTCATTTTTCTTTTTTTGCTAACGGAAATATATATGTGACTTTGCGCAATGTGGGTTTGCAAAAATTCAATGGCGATCAATTCGAAACCGTTCCCGGTGGAGATCGTTTTCATAAAACTCCTATTTATGCTGTATTATCGTATGCGCCTGATACCGTATTGATAGCAACACAAGAAGGATTGTTTCTTGGGTTAAATAACGGAGTGATTCCGTTTGGCGAATCCAGCAAATCGTTTCTCAAAACTAAGCGTGTATATAACGGACTGTCCTTGCCCGATGGACGTTTCGCTCTGGCTACCTTGACGGGCGGTGTAGCGATTTTAGATCGTAACGGCACAATCGCACGGGTACTGGACAAAAGCAATGGGCTCGGTGACAACGCAGCAAAAAGTATATTTCTTGACCGGGATAAAGCTTTGTGGGTTCCGTTGGAAAAAGGAATTTGCCGAATAGAATATTTTTCACCGTTCACTTATTTCGATGATCGCGTCGGGCTATTAAGCCAGTTTGAGACTTTCGTACGGTGGAAGGGGAAATTTTATATAGGCACTAAGGACGCATTGTATGTGTTGGATCGCCAACAAAGTTTACATATCCCATACCAATTCAAAACATTATACGATGTACCCGAGGAGCATTGGTCCTTACTGCCGATGGGTGATATTATGTTGGATGCGACATTTCGAAATGGTATTTATGAAATTTCATCCCACGGCAGAAAACGTATTTCACCCAATAGTACGGCGTTTTTACTGCGATCACGATTGGATACGCATCGTGTTTATGCGGCACTCTGGGATGGTTTGTCGTCGGTATATTTGCGTAATGGGATCTGGGTGGATGAAGGTCGTTATGCGGGTATTTCCGACGAAGTGCGCGTCATAGCCGAAGACAGCGACGGTTCATTATGGATGGATCAAAAAACCGGCGGTTGCGCACGTATGTCCCGCATCAACGATAGTATATACGTGCAGCGGTTTTCAGTAAAAGACGGTTTGCCTAACCTGACTATTAATCCTTATTTTTTCTTTGGACGAATGTGGTTTGCTACCGATAATGGCGCACTCTACAGATATGATGAAAAAGCATCACGATTTTATCCTGATACAACGTTGCATCATCGGTTAGGAATCGCAACATCTAAAATGATCTCTCCGATTGGGGAAACATCCGATGGGACATTGTGGTTTGCTTTGGGTAATGACGAATCAATGCGTTTTGAACCTGCCTATGCCGTGCCTGACGGCGATACTTACCGTGTTACAATTTTGGCACATGGACGATTAAAGATCAAACTTTCGCCGGGTAATTTTTTCATTGAAGAAAACGCCGTCTGGTTTTATGGACATGACAATTTTTATCGCGTAGATCGTTTACGCGCCAATGGGCTTTCACATGATTTCAAAGTAAATATCCGTAAATTTACTCTCAACGATTCGTTATTATACGGCGGTGCTCTTCATAGCGCTTTACCGACGATCGTCGTACCGTTCGGAACATCTGTCATTCGGGTTGATTACGCAGCCACGGCGTTTGAAAATCAAAATGATATACATTTCAAATTTAAACTTGATGGGTTTGACGAAGAATGGTCTGCACGTACTACAGAAGCTTTCAAAGAATATACACATCTACCTGAAGGCAAATACACATTTCGCGTCAAAGGTTACAATGTCTACGAATTTGAATCGTCGGAAGCATTCATAGATTTTATCGTTTTACCGCCATGGTATAGGACATGGTGGAGTTTTGTTCTGTATTTTTTTGTCGGAGCAGGGGTAGTGTACGCCGGTTTCCGTTGGCGAGTACGTTTGTTGCGCTTGCGAAATAAAGAGTTATCCGCCAGAGTAGAAGAAAGAACACGCGAACTGGCTTCAGCCAATCACGAGATTGAGACGCAACGCGACTTTCTTAAAAATATGAATCAGCAACTTGAAAGCGCACTCAAAGATCTTCGCGAAACGCAAACACAACTCATCCAAACTGAAAAAATGGCTACTGTCGGACAAATGGTTGCCGGCGTAATGCACGAAATTAATAATCCACTTACTTTTATTTTGCCCAATATCGAATACATCGAAAAAAGCTGGAAAAAATTAGTAATATATACCGAACGTTCCAAACCGCATGTAGCAGGAGCGCAAGATCCGGAACTATTAGCCATTATCCAAGACATCGAACGCGGCCTTCTTATTGATGAAACCTTCGGAGCACTAGATTCCATGCGGCGCGGTAGTCAGCGTATCAAACAGGTGGTCGTCAATTTGCGTGCTTTCGCTGCTATGGACTACTTGCCCAAATCCGAAACCGTAGTGGACGTCCATATTGAGCAGACCGTTGATTTGTTCTTTGGGACTGTAAAGGATATATCATTTGTTAAAAAACTTGCTTATCCGACGCCGATTAGGGTGCGCATTCAGGAGTTCAATCAATCCGTCGTTGCGATACTAAACAATGCTGTGCAAGCTATACGTGATGCGGAAATGCAGGGTACGCTCGAACGGGGAAAAGGTGTTATCGAAATTCGTACCCAATCACATAAAGGCGATGCTAACACACTTGAGTTTAGTATCTCCGATAATGGTATTGGCATTCCGGAAGATATTCTTCCGAGAATTTTTGAACCTTTTTTTACAACGCGGTCCGTCGGTCAGGGCAGGGGACTCGGACTTTCGGAAGTATATGCCGTCGTCCATAAGCATAACGGCCTTATTACCACACAGAGTAAAGTCGGGCATGGGACAACCCTTACCATCACGTTACCGGCTTGATGTCAAAAAAAACTGCGTCGGAAAATATTCCAACGCAGTCTTAATCTTAAAAATAAAAGCTGTATTTATTAATTCTTACAGCACTATTTACTGTCTTGTAATCTCTTAAGTGTATCACCGATACGTTTTTTATTCGCATCGTCTTTGACCAATTTTTGTGCTTTAGTAAAACTTTCAATAGCTCCCTTTTTGTCACCGATAGCCTCAAGCCCGTCACCAAGACTGTCGTAAACATTCCATGAATCTGGAAATTTTTTAGCGTTAGCACGAAAAACTTCAACCGCTTCGGCGGTTTTGCCTTGACCTAGCAATTGATACCCGAATGTATTGAGGTCTGCTTCGGTGGCGTTATCTATAGCTCTTTTTTTGATGGCATCAGCCTCTGTTTTTTTGCCTTGTTTGTCCAAAATAATTGATTTCAGAAAAAAAGCACTTGTGCCGCCGCCGCTATTAATGGCGCGATCAGTCCATGACAAGGCTTCATCGAGTGAATTATTGCGCAGCGCAAACTGTGCGGCCTGTGATAACGAACCATGATCCCACGCTTCACGATTTTTGAGGCGTTGGCGAATATAATTGAGTACGATCTGAGGCGTATCAAAGCTGATTGTAAACGGAACTTTGACTTTTTCCCAGCGCAGATAGGCGATAGTTTTATTGCGATCGGTATTATCGAAACCGTAACTGAGACGATCTTGAGAATCCGCCATCATCTGTGGTTTGACGGTAACACGCAGAGCGTCTTCAGATTCTTCATAAAAAAAACTACCCCATGAAGTATAGTTATTATTAAAAATGATTACCCATTGATCCGTTTCAGGAATCATGTGTATGCTATACGTGCCGGCTTTGAGTATCTGCCCTTCTATTTTAGCATCATGTGTCAAAGTAATCGTCGTATTTTCGTTAGCACCGGCACGCCAGGGCATAGGTTTTCCATGTCCGAATGGATTGCTTTTTTCCATCCCATAGGGTACTAAATTACCCCAAATCTCACGACCATTGACCGCAGGACTACTGTAGGAAATCGTAACTTTGGAAATGCCAACCTCTTGCATGACCATTGCTTCAGGACTGGCATCCGGCAAACGCAAATCCTGCGCTGTAGCCATCATGCCGCAAGCCAAGATTACAAAACATAACAACTTTTTCATGGTTTCTCCTAAAAGGATTAATTAAAAGATATGGGACAACGAAAAGTATATGAATAACGTATAGATGATGATTTTGTTCCGCGATATTTTCATATTTGATACTTTATAAAAAAAATGTTTATCATAGTTTTTTAATACCTCATATTGTATGTGTAACTAAAATATCCATTATCTTTAGTTTTTATGATTCTTATTGCCGGTGTCAGCATAGCCGCATTTATAGCCGCTTTATTGATTTCTAAAAAACAAAAAGCACAAGGCGACGTTATTCTTACGGCATGGATGATGATTATCGCAGTACAAATGCTGTTTTACCATGCGTACATAACCGACATTATTTTCAGATATCCTGCCTTTCTTGCCTGGGAAAGACCGCTTCCGTTGTTACATGGTGTATTATTGTATTGGTACGTTGCCACGATGACCGATCAAATGCCATCCTCTAAGTTTCTTTTGTATCTTCATTTTATTCCAACTTTGATTTTTTATCTGGTACTTATTCCATTTTTTTTGCGACCGGTTGAAGAAAAAATTTGGGTTTATCGTAACGAAGGCGCCGGATATGAAACATTGGATACACTTCGGATGGGAATGATAATCTTATCGGGTACCATTTACATCATCTGGTCAGCTATTCTTTTGTCCAGGCACAAACGGCGCATTTTAAACCGTTTTTCATATGAAGAAAAGATCAATCTTCAATGGTTGCGCATTCTTACATGGGGCTTAGGCGCAGTTTGGTTGCTCATTTTTGTATCCGATGAAGTGTTATCCGTTGGTGTTACAATTTTTGTATTTATGATCGGCTTTTTTGGTATTCGGCAATCACGCATTTTTAAAACAACTGAAATTAATTTAGAAGAACCCGAAAAAGAAAAATATGCCAAATCCGGCTTGACCAAAGAAACAGCTGAGACCCTATACGCAGGCCTGATGAGATTGATGAATGAAGATGCAGTGTATCAGAAAAATGATCTCTCCATTTATGATCTCGCTACGCGACTTGACGTTCATCCTAATTACCTTTCTCAAGTTATCAACGAACTTGAAAAGAAAAATTTTTACGATTTCGTTAACCAATATCGGTTAAATCATTTTATCAAACTGATATCCGACACACGAAACCGTCATTTAACGTTTCTTGCTCTAGCCTATGAAAGTGGGTTCAATTCTAAATCTTCATTCAATCGATATTTCAAAAAGGCGACCGGCAAAACGCCGTCAGAGTATTTTTCGAGCGAAGGACTAGTGAATTAACTCTGAATCAGAAAACGAATTTAACAAATATTCACCAATCATCGCATGACCTCTTTTCTTCTTTACATCATATTCGCTTATCTCATCGGGGGTCTGTGTGGGGCGTATTATCTGCTACGCTGGAAAATAGGCGAAAACCTCCGCGATCACGGGAGTGGAAACCTGGGTGCGACGAACGCTGGAAGAGTACTTGGAAAAGCAGGCTTTATTATTACGTTTTTATGGGATGCTGGTAAAGGCTCAGCGATCATTTATGTGGCTCGAATTTTGGATTATGATCAACCTCTTATCTGGATTTGCGCCATCGCCGTAGTGGCCGGCCATATCTGGCCGATCCAATTGCAATTTAAAGGAGGCAAAGGCGCTGCTACACTGATTGGAATATTAGTAGTATTGGACGCATATTTGCTGTGGCCATTACTTATTATTTTTCTGACGTCTTTTGTGATTCTACGAAAATTCGGTATAGCCGGTGCTCTGGCTTTCTTTACTTTACCATTCGTCGTATGGCTGCGAGGCTATGAACCACTCTCTGTAATACTCAGTATCATTCTGACGATCATTGTCATTTTCGCATACCGCGATCATATCGTTACGTTTGTAAGTGTATTTAAAAAAAGAAGCCGGAATAAATAAGCCGCTATCTATATTATAAAGTAAATTGCAAAAATTTTAGGAGAAACTATATGTCCATACGTCCAGTCAAACGCATTATTCAGTCCACACCTACGATGGAAGGTGCCGGCGTAAGGCTACGACGCGCTTTTGGTTTTGGTAATACGGAGGATTATGATCCTTTTTTGATGTTAGACGATTTTAGAAATGATAATCCAAATGATTATATGGCCGGTTTCCCATGGCATCCGCATCGTGGTATAGAAACCATTACTTATGTATTAGCCGGTAATGTAGAGCACAAAGACAGTTTAGGCAATGCGGGTTCGCTTGGCGCAGGTGATGTACAGTGGATGACAGCCGGCAGCGGCATTTTACATCAGGAAATGCCCCAAGGCGATGCGCAAGGGCGAATGCACGGTTTTCAGTTGTGGGCCAATCTTCCTTCTTCGCTCAAAATGACAGGCCCGCGTTATCAAGATGTCAAAAGTAAAGACATCCCGGAGATTTCAGAAGATGACGGCACAAAAATACGTGTTGTATGCGGCGACTACGGAGGACAGAAAGGGCCAGTGGACGGTATTGCCGCAGATCCTCGGTATCTTGATGTGTTTGTTCCGCCGGGAAAACGTAAAACTTTAAAAGTAGAAACTTACCGGCAAGCATTTGCATATATATTTGAAGGCTCCGGTTCGTTTCGCGATGCTTCACAGCCGCATGGTGTTTTGACTGAGGCGCCGGATGACCATGATAATGTGTTACGCTCGAAGGCCGGAAATCGTTCATTGGTGCTTTTTGACTCCGGTGACGAAGTCACCGTACAAGCGGGCGATGAAGGGATTCGATTTTTATTAGTTTCCGGGCGACCGATCAAAGAACCCGTCGCATGGTATGGCCCGATCGTGATGAATACCAATGCTGAGCTTCAACAAGCCGTTTCCGAATTACGAAACGGAACTTTTATCAAACATGGATAATTTATTTTAAAACATTCATGGCTAAGCCGCTGTCAAAACCTCTTTTTTTTCCTACCTCGGAAGATCTGCGACGTTGGTTCGAAAAATATCATGACACCGCCGACGAATTAGTTGTAGGTTATTACAAAAAAGCTACAGGGAAGCCTAGCATTACTTGGCAGGATTCAGTAGATCAGGCTTTGTGTTTTGGATGGATTGACAGCATACGGCATAAGATTAACGCCGAAGCGTTTCAGAATCGATTTACACCGCGTAAGCCGGGTAGCATCTGGAGCGAGGTGAATACAAAGAGATTTAGAGAACTCAACAAAGAAGGAATGATACATCCCTCTGGTTTGGAGGCGTTCAAAAAACGCGATATAAAAAAATCTAAACTATATTCCTACGAAAGAGCAAATGCAGATTTACCGGATGCCCTCATTTCGATCTTTCAGAGCAATGTCGTAGCGTGGGATTTCTTTGAATTGCAATCACCATCGTATCGCAAAGCGGCAATTTGGTGGGTGGTAAGCGCCAAACAGGATGCCACACAAAAAAAGCGTCTTAATATCCTCGTCAAGGATTCAGAAAATAAGCGCCCCATTGCACTTTTACGCCGCCCTTCAAAAAAGTAGTTGCCACGCGCTCAAAGCGGTTGTATTTTGCACCAACATATCACATTATTTCCTAATTCATCAATATGGCGCGCACACCTTCGAACATGGCCTCGCTCGGGACATTCGCTCCTGATTTTGACCTTCCTGATGTTATCTCCAAAAAAAACATTAAACTGGCGGGTTTCAATGAAAAACCAGCTTTGCTCGTTATGTTTATCAGCAGGCATTGCCCTTTTGTAGTGCATGTCGAAAATGAATTAGCGCGTATCGGAAAAGATTACCCGCAGATCGGCATTGTAGCCATTTGTTCCAATGATATCGAAAATTATCCTGAAGACGCACCGGATCAATTACGCGAACAAGCTAACCGGTTACAATTTACTTTTCCGTATTTGTACGATGCCTCGCAAGAGACCGCTAAGAATTATAAAGCAGCTTGTACTCCGGATTTCTTTTTATATGACCAGTCGCGCCGTTTGGTTTACAGGGGACAGTTGGACGATAGTCGCCCTAATAGCGGCATTCCGGTTACAGGAAGCGATCTACGCAATGCGATAGAGGCCGTGCTTTCCGGTCATCGGCCTTCATTAGAGCAGCGGCCGAGCCTCGGCTGCAATATCAAATGGAAATCCGGTAATGAACCTTAATGTAGTATGCGTATCCACGTATTGGCATTATATATTGAGAGCAACAATAAAACAAAAGGCGCGATCATGTTTGATTGGTTTAAGAAGAAGAATAAACTCAACCCAAACCCCAATCAAAATACAAATTTTGACTCCGGTACAATGTACGATCAATTTTCGCCAACATATGTTGCTGCCGGTTTAGCTTCTGGAGCTATTGAGAATGAAACTGTAGAAGATCGAAATACTGAAGATTCTTCGAATTCAGATAATACATCGGAAAGCAGTTCAGATTCATCCGATAGCGGTAGTGACTCCGGCGGATCCGACTAATTTTTAAGAGTAAATGAAACAAATTGACTTCTGAAGCAGTATCATATCTTCTATTCAACTTTATTCAACCCTAAAGAAGGATTACAACTATGGCTGTTCGTTCTAAAAAAGCTGTTTCCAAAAAAAACGTGGCCCGTAAATCCGCAAAGAAAAAACAAGTCAAAAAGAAGGTTCATTTTATTCCCAAAGGTTTTCATACATTGACACCTTATCTCAGTGTACACGACGGTAAAGCGGCGGTTGAGTTTTATGAAAAAGCGTTTGGCGCCAAAGAAAGAAAAGGCCGCATGTCCGATGAAAAAGGTAAAATCATGCATACGGAGATTAAAATCGGCGTATCACACTTTATGCTTTCTGATGAATTCCCGGAATACGGCAATGTAAGCCCTAAAACCGTAGGGAAGTCGCCTGTACAACTCATGATTTACGTACCCAATGTTGACATCTTATTCGAAAAAGCTATTGCCGCAGGAGCCACCGTGGTTATGGCCGTGGAAGATCAGTTTTACGGTGACCGCTCGGGACGCCTTTTAGATCCGTTCGGTTATCAATGGCATATTGCGACCCATCTGGAAAACGTTTCTCCCAAAGAAATGGCTCGCCGCGCCGCAAAGCTATATGGCGCACAGGCTTCATAAAACGTTTTTTAAAACATGGTACATTATAAGTCATGTACAACGGATGGTGAATTGCTTCAAATTCTAGACTTGCAAAAGCGCAATCATCCGGATTTGTTAACGGATGAGGAACGCCAAAGCCAGGGATTTGTTACGGTAAAACATGATTTTGAGACGCTTGAAGTTATGAATACGCCGTTTGCCCATAGTTTGGCCATCTCCGATGATCGTGTTGTGGGTTATGCTTTGACGATGGAGCGTTCGATGAAAGCACGAATACCCATCCTTCAACCAATGTTCGTTACGTTGGATACCTTATCCATCCAAAACAGAAAAATGTCCGATGGAGGATATATCGTCATGGGGCAGATCTGCGTCGAAAGAGCTTTTCGCGGAAAAGGTGTTTTTCGTGGGCTCTATTCGCATATGCGTTCACGCCTTGGACCTCATTTTCGATATCTCATCACAGAAATATCAGAGCGTAATACACGCTCGCTTAATGCCCACTCCGCTGTCGGCTTTCAAAAACTAATCACGTATGATGCGCCCGATGGTGAAAGGTGGGTGATAGTCGGATGGAATTGGAATCAATCAAATACAAAGTAAGGATACAAGTCCATGGCCGAAAACAAAACCAAAGCTACTAAGCTGAGTGTCCAGGATTTCTTAAAGACGATTAAAGATGAGCAAACCATTGAGGATTGTAATGCACTGATCAAACTAATGAAAAAAATAACAGGCAAACCAGCTGTTATGTGGGGCCCATCGATTATCGGTTTTGACAGCTATCATTACAAATATGAAAGCGGACGTGAAGGCGATATGTGCATTACCGGTTTTTCACCGCGCAAAGGTAAAATATCTATTTACATTACATCTGGTTTTGAGCGTTATACTGCTCATCTAAAAAAGATCGGCAAATGTAAAACGAGCAAAGCATGTCTGTATGTGAAGTCGCTTTCAGATATTGATACCCAAGTTCTTGAAGAAATGATAAAGGATTCGATCATTTTCATGAAAAAGAAGTGGGAATAAGAGTTTAAGCTAACTCGAGAGTCAAAAAAACAAATCATCCCAAGTTGTTATTTATTATAAAATTGGCCATGTCACCCTATAAGACGATACCTGTTTCATGTCTCATTTGACACGCTGAAGCGATCTTATCAACCCTTTTTATTAAATTTTAACTGTTTGTCAGTAAAAAGTTATCATTTAAAAAGAAGGGTAGTGTATGAAACATGTAAAAACAGTTATTCTGTTAATGGTTTTTGTCAGTTCGTTTGTTTTTGGTCACGGCGGCGGAAAAAATGTAAAACTTCACGTCAATCCAAAGTGGAAACAGTGCTCAATCCAACTTGATTCGGCATTAAACCAATCAGCATGGCGCCAGTTTACACGTGAAGCAGGGCTTGTATCATATTTTCGACCGTTGACAGATGCTAAGCCGATGGGTAAGGGAAAATATGAATTTTCTTTGCTTCAGTGGCAGTCCAAATTTAATGATACGGATGACGCGTGGAATCATACTTTTGTTCATCCGGATTCCACGCACTGGCTTAAAGAAAATGATAGGCTGCCTTTCCCGGGATTGACTTTTCGATTTGGTGTATCAGAAAAAATGGACTTAGCGGCTTATTGGACATCATCACCTGGAGCTAATTATGGTTTTTTTGGCGCTCAGGTACAATATAATCTAGTTCAAAATTGGCTTAATCAGTGGTCGGCCTCGGCACGCCTAAGTTTTGTGTCTCTCTATGGGCCAAAAGATGTCGATCTTTCGGTATATGGTTTTGATGTGATTGCCAGCCGTGATTTTACTGTTTATTCCAAATGGCTGAAAGTTACACCATATGTCGGTTTATCAAGTTACGTGTCAGATTCTCATGAAAAATCTTCAAAATTAAATCTGCACGATGAAACCGCTTGGGGTGTTCAAAGTATGGTCGGGGGAGTTATTGCTATTTCAAAAGCTAGACTTGCCGCAGAATATAATATTTCAAATATCAGCACATTTTCCGTAAAACTAGGTATTGTTTTCTGAATTAATTGATTATCATTCTCCACGGTAAAACGCTTTGTTCTTATACTATAAAAGACAAAGCGTTTTTTATTAATATCTATCAGCTTTCCGATAACAATTCGAAAACCCGAAATCCAAAAGCATTGAATTACTAATTAACCGATACAGTACGCTGTAAATTATAGTTTTATAGTTTTCTTTATTCGGCATATAAATTGTAGTATCAAATAGGCCAACATTTGTTAAAATAACCCAAGAGGGGATTTATGAGAACTCTAACATTGGTTATAATTTCATGTTTTGCTTTGAGCTGTGAGTCAATCAATCAATCATTGTGGAACCATGATGGTTCGGAAGAAAACTTGTTGTCCTACGAAGTAACCCTAATAAATAATGATGGTAATTATTCAAGATCGGGCGTTCTTCGGATTCAATGGAATAATGAAGGATTAATTACCGGTCAATGGATTATTAACCAAAACGATTCTTATGAGGTCGAAGGACAAAAACAAGATTCAGGTTTTATCATTGAGTTATTTCCTTATGGGGTAGATTCAGGAGAAAGCATCAGTGGCTCTTTTTCAACTGATAAACAGACTATCAGTGGCGATTGGGAGCAAATGACTATAGCCGGCCCTTTAACTGGTAGCTTTAATGGATTCTCAACGGGCATTCATCCTTGATGATGTGGATTTGGAATTAACAACACATTATTTAAAAATACTTATTTAAAGAAATTTCTCTTATTCATTCTTTTGAATGACTCCTGTATAGGGTGCGACCTTGTTGGCGCACCTTTTATTTTTTAGTCATATGTTAAATGTGATTCTTTTTTAAATAGAATTTTATTCGTATTATTAATGAAAATAAAACTGTTTAAATCTATGGATACTCCCGTTGCACTTGTTACAGGCTCTGGTAAAAGGTTGGGCCGAAAAATAGCATTGGCTTTAGCTGAAACCGGCTACGATATCATTGTCAATTATCATCAGTCCGTTGCCGATGCCCGTAAAACAGAAAAACTTATACGTCAAATGGGACGCAAAACGGTGTTGATCAAAGCGGATGTTCGACGTCCGGATCACATAAAAAAAATGTTCAATGAAGTGATTAAGAAATTCGGTAAAATTGATGTTCTGATCAATAACGCTGCGATTTTTCCCAAAAAAACCGAACTCCCAAATATCCCCGAATCTATATGGGATGATGTGATTGACTCGAATCTTAAATCAAGTTTTTTGTGTGCGCAAGAAGCTGCAAAATACATGCTACGCCAAAAATCCGGCAAAATAATTAACATCGCATCGTTAGGCGCATTTTTATCGTGGAAAAACTACATCCCATATAATGTATCTAAAGCCGGCGTAGTTATGCTAACGCGCAGCTTGGCTAAGGCTTTGGCGCCATATATCACTGTCAATGCTGTCGCGCCCGGTACGATCATAGTCCCGGGAGAAGAGGTGTTGTCTGAACATTTACCGACAATGGATCGTATTCCTATGAAAAAATACGGCAAACCAGCCGATATCACGGCCGCAGTTTTATTCCTACTGCAAAGCGAATACATCACCGGTCAGATCATTGGTGTGGATGGAGGGGCTACAATTCCATAATACGTGAGCCGTTCAAAGAAAAAAATTAAAAGGTAAAATTTTATTGATTTTTATTTATAATTCTATATATTTGCGACCGGATTTTGCCACAATAGCTCAGCGGTAGAGCAGCTGTTTCGTAACCGGCTGCTTTTTTTCTTTTACACCAATAATTAGAAGTAGTTATAATACTAAGTTCACTTGACAGGCGATTTAGCTGATAAGTGATATTAGTAATAGTTGTGTTTTTTATTATTTTATTGTGTTAAGTTTGACACAGTTGATTAATATCAACATAAGATATGTCAACGTTTTGTTTTGAATCTTTTTACAATAATATAATGTGAAGGTGGATAAGGAAAGGGGTATTTCAAAAGATATTTCAATTTATATAATAAGATTTCTACGACCTTGTTTTTTTTATGCTTGCGCGCGTAAAAAAGAGTATCCCTGAATTAGTTGGAACATGGCACGTCAAAAACACATTGACAGTCAAGTCAAAAAGCAGGGATCATGTATAATGAACCTAATAGTTTCTCGTTTTTTGTAATAATGAGAAAATCATGAAACAGTTATTTGTCTTTTCTATATTGGCTCTCACATCATGTGAAATTCAAAAAGAGCAACAAACTTGTTTAAACGAAAATCATACAAGAAAACTTCATGCTACTGTATGGCGCGAACAGAACAATTCAATGTATGTCGTCTTTCATGAGAATGGATTTCGTTATGATGTTTATTTTTCAATCGAACCGCCAGTAGGTGAATGCTATAAAGTTCGTACTGCAAAATATACTGAGGGAGACGGGATTGTCCGGATAGGTGACGTTGATTATATCTATACGCTCAAAGGCGACACACTACGACGCTACTTACAAGCAAGCTCTTTGATACTACAGGAAGTACTAATCGTAACAACAGTATCGTTTGACACACTTACTTACTGCCTTGGAAGCGAGAATCCGTTTTAAACATGGTTATATTAAACGTGAGGATTGGAGCCGATGATCAGGATCGAACTGATGACCTTTTGATTACGAATCAAACGCTCTACCAACTGAGCTACATCGGCCAAAAAAATGCGCGTAATTATAACTAATTTTAATTATATTTTCAAGCCTAAAATATGTTGTTTTTTGTAAGTTTAAAGTGATAAGTAAACTGATCAGTGCTGTTAAGTAAAAAGTTCTTTTAAATTATTGTTTTATTAGCGATTAGGTAAGTGGGGTTACTGTTTCGTAAACAGCAGGTCGCAGGTTCGAATCCCGCTTGTGGCTCTTCAAAACCTGATCATCATGTGATCAGGTTTTCTTTTTAGCTCTCACTTATCACGCTAATTAGCTTTTTACAAAACACCTCGTTCCAAATCCCATTTAAGGTTAATTCAAATTTTCTTGAATAAACCTTTATTTGCATTTATCTTTACATCACTTTTCCTTTCCAAATAATATATACCCATTTATGAACACAAGTGATGCCATTCAGTTTTATAACGTATTGGTAAAAAATCACGAACGGCGCATTCAAACCGTTTTTGAAAAACATCTGAAGCAATGCGCAAAGGAAAAACTGACCTTTGGCGGGCGGCATATGTACAGTTTCCTGAGACCCAATTTTATTACACTGGAACAATACCGTTATATCCAATACGTTTGCAAGATACTTCGTAATGCCGTTACGAAATTTAAAAATGCCGCGCTCGAAAATCCAATCATCATGGAACAAGCCGGTCTTTTAGATAGGGAACGCGAACTCGTAATGATGGACCCGGGATATGACAGACTATCGATCACCGCCCGATGGGATTCATTTATGGCCGGCGACGAATTAAAGTTCGTGGAGCTTAATGCCGAATGCCCTGCAGGGATTGCTTATTCCGATATTGCAGCCAAGGTGTATGATAGGTTACCGATGATACGCGAATTCAAAAAACACTATAACGTTGAAAAATTCGCCATCCGTCAGGAATTACTGAACGGATTATTATCTACGTACGCCGTTTGGCGAGGAAACAAAAAGAACAAGAAGCCACGCATCGCCATAGTAGACTGGAGAGAAGTACCGACATTTACCGAGTTTCAACTTTTTAAGGAATTTTTTAAATCTAAAAAATTAGACTGTATTATCGTAGATCCGCGTGATCTGACGTATGAAAAAGGTCGCCTCATGGCTGGAAAAAAGGAAATAGATCTGGTTTATAAGCGGATATTGACCAACGACTGTGTTGAAAAACCGGAGGAAACAAAAGCCTTAGTGCAAGCGTACTGCGATCAAAACGTATGTATGATCAATCCTTTTCGGGCTAAGCTTGTTCACAAAAAATCAATGTTCGCTGTTTTGACCCATGAAAAAAATCAAAACCTTTTTAATGGTGAAGAGCTTTCAGTCGTACTCAAACATATCCCATGGACTCGAATGCTCCGTGATGAAATCACATACTTTAACGGGAAACAGATTGATCTTTTTGACTACGTATCTACACATAAAAACAATTTCGTCATAAAGCCCAATGATGAGTACGGAGGAAAAGGGGTTTGTTTAGGAATGGAAGCTACCGACCAGCAGTGGAGCGCTGTGCTCCACGAGGCAAAAAACGGGGAGCACTATGTAGTGCAGGAGCTTGTAAAAATACCCAAACAACCTTTTCCAACAGTTATCAATGGTAATTTAGAGTTTGTTGATATGGTTGTTGATATGGATCCGTATGCATTCGGTCCGAATGTTGAAGGTATATTGACACGGTTATCGGCATCTTCACTAGCAAATGTTACTGCTGGCGGGGGTACAACCCCGACTTTTGTTATTACTAAAAAAACAAAAAAAGCAAAAAAAACTTTTAAAATTAAGGCGAGTAGAGTCAAATCCAAACAAAAGCCTAAATCAAGTTATTTAAAAACAAACATTAAAAAGACTAAAAAGAGCACTACTATAAAAAAGGCGTAAAAAAGAAAAATAGAACTGATCAATAAAAACAAATGTTTAATAATATGAATAACCCCGCTTTCACGATAGGAATTGAAGAAGAATTTCAAACTGTAGACCCTGAAACGCGTGAATTGCGTTCTCATGTCAGTGGTCAAATGATCGAGGAAGGTAAATTACTTCTTTCCGAGCAGATCAAAATGGAAATGCATCAGTCCGTAGTAGAAGTTGGAACGAACATTTGTCAAAACATAGCTGAAGCAAAGGCTGATGTTATAAAGCTGCGTCGTACCATCCATGAACTTGCCACCAAACGGGGGCTTGGTATCGTTGCTGCCAGTACACACCCGTTTAGTGATTGGAAAACTCAACCCATTACGGAGCATGAACGGTATAAAGAGATAGTCGAAAACATGGGGGATGTGGCACGTGCCAATCTAATTTTCGGATTACACGTTCATATAGGCATGCCGGATAATGAATCGTGCATTGCGATTCAAAACCAAATAAGATACTTTTTACCTCATATTTTAGCACTTTCGACAAGTTCACCGTTTTGGATCGGTCGAAGTACTGGCTTAAGCTCGATCAGGACCCAAATTTTTAGGCGTTTTCCACGAACTGATATCCCACCGATTTTCGACTCATGGTCAGATTTTGAAGATTATGTAAACCTCTTAATTCAAACGAAATGCATTGATAACGGCAAAAGAATTTGGTGGGATGCACGACCTCATCCGAGCTTTGGAACTTTGGAAGTTAGGATTTGCGATTTGCCTACGCGCGTAGATGAAACGATAGCAATTGCGGCTTTGATACAAGCGCTAATGCATACATTATACAGAACTTATAAGAAAAATATGTCCTGGCGCATCTATCCCAATCAATTGATATCAGAAAATAAATGGAGGGCAAGTAGGTACGGGTTACATGGTAAATTGATTGACTTTGGTAAAAAAGAAGAAGTACCGACAAAAGAACTAATTTATGAACTAATTCGTTTTGTAGATGATTCTGTCGAAGAACTTGGAAGTCGCAATGAAATTAACTATATTTATAAAATTTTAGACGGTGGCACCAGTTCTGATCGGCAGTTGGCCGTGTACGAACAGTCCGGCAGGGACTTAAAAGCCGTTGTAGATTTTCTATTACGCGATACTTTGGAAGGCTTGTATTGACAATTTTTTTCATAAAATAATATCAACTTATTAAATAATTGGAGGTTATATGGGTATTTTCACACGTATGGCGGATATCGTAAAAGCCAACATCAATGACTTTTTGGACAAGGCCGAAGATCCTGAAAAAATGATCAAACAAATGGTCATCGAAATGGAAGAAGCAGTAAATAAGGCTACAACAGCCGTTGGAACAGCTATCGCTAATCAAAAAAGACTCGAAAAACAGTTCAATGAAAACAAAAAGCTGGCCGATGAATGGCAAAACAAGGCTGTTCAGGCGGTTAATGCCGGACGCGATGATTTGGCTTCACAGGCTTTGGCAAAGAAAAACTCGTATGCGACGGCTGCCGCTTCTTTAGAGCCGACGTTACAACAAGCTACGGCTACAGCCGAACAAATGAAGACACAGTTGCAACAATTAAAAGCTAAACTTGACGAAGCTCGTGTCAAACAAAACACCTTGATAGCTCGCCACCAAGCTGCAAAAGCTAAAAAAATGATTGCTCAACAAATGTCTGGCATCGGCGGCGGCGCTTTTGGCAACTTCGATAAGTTTGAGAAAAAGGTTGAAGATGTCGAAGCGGAAGCAGATGCGCATGTTGAACTTTCAGGACAAAATACAAGTCTAGATGATGAATTTAAAAAGCTATCAACAGATACCACAGTTGATTCTGAATTAGCCGCTTTGAAAGCTCAATTAGGTAAATAATATTTTAATTTTTATCAGGGGCTGATTCAATTCTGAAACAGCCCCTTTTATTCATTCTGATTCGATGCATAATATATATTATGTAAACTTATTAAAATCCACTTACTTCCTTATTTTTATTACAAATTGAGTTCCTTTTCCTAGTGCTGTTTTAAACTCGAGATCTGAATTGATCTGCTTTATAATTCCAAAAGCTACGCTAAGCCCGAGTCCACTACCTTTGCCTACATCTTTGGTAGTAAAGAATGGGTCAAACATTCTTTCTTGTACTTCTTTTGATATGCCTAAGCCATTATCTGTAATACTTATGTTAATCTCTTCTGGATTAGCGAACAAACTTACTATTATTTTAGGAATTTCTGATTTGTTTAAACGAGCTGCATCAATTCCATTTTCGATAATAGCCATGATAGCTTGATTTAGTAATCCTGGATTGCACGCAAGTTCAGCCGATTCAGTTCGATCACATTTTTTTGAATAATTAAATTCTACATCGGTATATTGGCTTTTCACTAAATAAATCATCGTTTCAAGACTATCGCACAAATTGACTGTTTTGAATTCGGCGGAATCTAAATTACTGAAATTTTTTAGTTTATTTACTATGTCAACAATTCTTTTAGAGCCATTATTGCAAGAAGCCAGTAATTTATCTAAGTCATTGATCAAAAACTGATAGTCAATTCGTTCTTTAATCGAATTAACATAATGTTTTTGTTGATCTATGGTGTCGAAATCCTTATCCCAAACAGATACTAATGCTTTTAAATCGTTGACATATTCCGCTAATGATTGCAGGTTACCATCTATAAAAGTCAAAGGATTGTTTATTTCGTGAGCAATACCTGCTGTCATAGTTCCAAGCGATGCCAATTTTTCCTTCTGTACGAGTTGTAGTTCTTTTTCTTCCAATTGTTTATAAGCTTTTTCTAATTCAGATTTACGCTGACTTAATTCAAACTGCGCTTGAAATGACTTTTTCCTCAAATGCACATGTATATAAGCGCCGGACAATGCAACCATGTACAAAAATAGCATCACCGACTGACGATAGATATAGCTATCGGTTTCGACATCTGTTTCAAGAAAATAAATACACGCATTAGAAAAAAATATAATCACATATAAGTACAAATATTGCCTGAAGGTGTAATTAAAAAAGGCTAAAATATACACGGCTATCACGATGTAAACCGGATACGTTGGCGCTTCATACCCTCCTAAACGTATGATAAAAAAAGGAAACGTAATGGCCCAAACCGTGAAAAGAATCAGAGATATCTGTGTAACATTTTGCCTGAATGAACGGTAACGAAATAAAAATAATAGAAGTACACCCAAACCAATCAAAGCTAAATTATAATACGGAACGCCTCCCCATCCGCTTATAATTCGTACAATGCCAACAATGAACTGAGTAAAAATCAAAAACCATATAAATACGACTGCATTTTTCCTATTTTGATTATTAGCTATTCGATGAAATTCGGTACGCGCATTCGGATTCGAATCGAAAAAACTTGCAAGCTCCGATTCATGGAAGCCCGTAATTTTTTCTAAAAATGAAACCATAGTTGTGTTTTATGATATATGTGAATAGGCAAACTAATAAATGATAATCATTTAAAATCCAGTTATCAAAATATTTCTTGTATATGCTGCATTCTGATGTTAATTTGATCGCCGTAGGTCGGTTTCTCACACTAATAATATAAATATATCTTCTCTCATGGAACAAGTAGGCATTAATAGTAATGTATATGCCGGTGGTAAGATTTTTCATATCCAAACCGCTGGAAGCTATAATGATCTCGTTGTACAATCTGAAATTTTTGAAGCCGGGCGCATTATTTCTGTTCAAAAGAAACGTATTACTGATGTAACAGAAATGCCGGAAGATGATTTTCGAGAATTCGTCAAAAAGTATCATCATGAAGTAGCGTGGGAAGTTGAACTCATGTTTTTTATGCGTGAAAAGATCAGAAACACCACGCATACGGTATCCAATAGCAAAATTGGCCTTTTATTCTTGAGAAAAGGCTTTCTTGATGAAGCCATTTCCGAATTTCAACATACGATCGAGCATGATCCGGATCTTGTGGAAGTTTACAATCATTTAGGACTCGCCTATCTACAGCGTGGCGATTTTTCGCTAGCTATCGAATCTATTCAAAAAGGCATCGAACTGAGACCTCAATTTCCTGATCTGCGTAATAACCTCGGGTTTGCATATGGTAAAGCGAAAAAGTATAGTGAAGCGATAACGGAATATGATAAAGCATTAGCGATTAACCCCCACTATGTAGTCGTGCATCTAAATAAAGCGATAACTTTCCTCGAAAGTATTCTCAACAATGGCGATACAGGAAGTCTTCCGGAAGTTCAAGATCGAATACTCACCGTAAGCTCTATTTTTAAAACCACATTGATGACAAATCCTGATTTTGCAAATTATCGTTTTTATACATTTAGATTTGAAAAGATTTTAAAACATTTGACCGCATCAGCTTATGTCCAAGCCATTGACATTATTTTGGAAGTTAAAGAATCTATTCAAAAACCAAGTCTTGATGAGACTATTCACGGATTTTATTTAAAGTTCCTTTTCGGAGGAGCCGGTAAGGATGAAAAAGTTATTAACGACTACCGCGCACAATTAGAGCAACATATAAACGAAAATCCGACTTACGCCGATTTGCATAATTCGCTTGGTTTAGTATATCTGATTCAATGCCGAAATTTATTCCTTAAGGCCATGTCGCAATTCAAAAAAGCTTACGAAATAAACCCTTCTTACAAAACCGCGTATAAAAATTTTCGTTTAGTACAGAATGACGGGCGCGAATTCCTCAATCTACTTCGCGCTATCTTAAAATAATTCCCACCTTTTTTATCATCACTTTATTTCTATTAATTTCTCATTTCATGACTGTTTTATCGTTTCGGAGTATAATCTAATAATGGTAGTCTCTACCTCAAAAAGCATCAATATTTGTATTTTTTTGAGAAAGTGAATTATTATCGAACAAATATAATAATTTGGAGTGTTAAGCTCATCACAGAAACCCTGTAAACTGCATCACACTAATTTATTTAAGTTCTATAAAAACAAGTCGTTAATATTCTAATATTAACATTGGTACGTATTTTGTTCTAAATGATTATCAGTAATAAATAATGAAAGAAGGTTATCTGATGATCCCCGGTGTCAAGCTAAATAGTGAAGTTTTCGATAACATGAAACTTTGTAACCGAAAAACGGTGCTTGTGGTAGAAGATGAACCTGGAATTCGTTTTGTAACGTCAGAATTCTTAAAGATGAGTAATTTTCAGGTCGTAACGGCGGAAAACGGTCAAGAGGCTATGAAAATTATAGTGGATAATAAGATCGATGTCGTAGTAACGGATATCATGATGCCTAAAGTAAACGGGTTGGAACTTTTAAAATTTGTTCGTCGACTCAAAGGTGAGTCATTCCCTGTCGTTGTTGTTTCGGGTTCGGATTTAGAAAGTTTGCGCGTCATTGAAAGTGAACATACACGCACGCTGAGAAAACCTTACGGATTAGATCGTTTGGCAAAAGAAATACAAAGCATATCTCAAAACTAAACTCATTAACTGCCTTTAATCAAAGTTATTTCATCAATTTTATCGTATTCTTCCAAACAAACTTTTACTTTATCATTCATTTCTGAAGTAATTTTTTTTCCATAAATATCCGATTGGATCGGCAACTCGCGACATCCCCTGTCTATAAGTACGGCCAACTGAATCCGTGACGGTCGCCCGAAATCCATAAGTTCATCCATTGCCGCTCGCACCGATCGACCCGTAAAAAGCACATCATCGACAAGCACCAGGGGGCGTTCATTGATGTTAAAACGTATCTCGGTACTTTGTACTAATGGTTGCTTTAGCTTCGCTCTCGTATCATCCCGATAAAAGCTCACATCTAATACTCCCATCGGCAGCTCAATATCGGAAAATTTTTTAATCAAAATTTGTAATCGACGCGCAATAAATTCACCGCGGGTCCTCATCCCTATTAAAGCTAGAGACTCTATGTTCGGATTGGAAGAAATGAGCGATCGCGCCATACTTTCAAGCATGGTATTAATTTCCTGTGCCCTTGCTATGGTTATAGTTTTTTCTACGGCATTCATCTCTAATTCCATTATTTATTGGTATTACGTTGCAAACGATGAATTTGACCAAGTGTTAATTCGAATAACATAAGAATTATCGCAAAGGCAATAAACCATTTCCAGCTTTCGATGCCAAATCGTGATTGTAAAATATAGTGCTCAATAGATTCTTTTTCAGTTAAAAACGTAATATTTGCAATGCCGCTAAATATTTTAAGAGAGTCCGATTCCCATGTCGCAAATTCACTTTCTTGGTTTGGGATATTGGCACTTACCAACGTAAGCACTCGAGAATCATTTTTATCCACTAGAGAATAATTACCCGCCATATCGAGTTTATCAATTTGAGCTATTTTGATGTTATTTTGGACTACTAAAGATGGGATGTAGTCACTCTGTTCACCAGTAAGACTGCGCATACGGACCATATCATTCGCATCTCTTTGAATACGAACTTTGACAGCGTCGCCGACAACGAATTGATTTTTATCATTTTCCTTACCATACAAGGCATATAAACAACGGTGCATAAGTGGTACGAAAAACGCACGAATGGGCAGATCATTCCAAGTCATAACTGGCATTGATGTCATAAGCATAAAATGACCGTTGTAAATAGCATATTCGGTTAAAAAATTACCGCTTTTTCCAAACGTTAGGATGTTTTGACCTTGGCGGGAATCTGTATTAAAGTAACGATAAAATTTTGGGGACTCAATATTCTTCAAAGAAGTGCGGTCCGTAAAAATATCTGCAATCAAAGGATGCGGCTGAGCATCAAATTGAAGTTCAATAAACGAATGGTTTTCGCTATTGAGCGAAACCATCTGAATCAAACGCGATACATCTAGTCTATCCGCGATTTGTTTATTAAATTGGGTGATATCCGTTTTAGTACCCGGAATCATGAGAATTCCGCCACCCTCTTTCAAGAATTCTACGACTCGGTTAGTCTGAGATTCGTCCCAACGGCCAGGGTTTACAAGAATCAGAACATCAAATTTTTTCAGGTCAACGGTTGCAAGTTTGTCAAACAAAACTGATTTGGTAATGATGTTACCCGCTTGTTGGTCATGCGCTTTAAGCGCAAGCTCTATAAATTCTTTGTCTGCGAGTTCACCGGCCACAAGAACTTTGATATCTGATGGAACATAATAATGAAAATAATATCTATTATTTGCTAAAAAACCATCATCATCTAACTCCGCGTAACCGGAAACAAAGCCTGATTCGGATGCTGGGAATGAAATGCGCACATCGTTATCAGTTTTAGCATCAACCTGTAAAACGGACTGGCCTACTCGTTTCCCATTAGCATAGACGTGCAAAATTCTTTCACCGGACTGGGTTGACAATGAATTTCGTATCGTACAAACCATTTCGATCGGGCGATTTTTTTGAAAAAAACGATTTTCGGTCTCAGTTTTTAATATGGCTAGGTCCGATTCCGGTTTCCCATCGATAGCGATGACAACTAAATGCGGCTTGATATGGCCGTAATCTGGAATTTGAGTATTAAATCGGTCGGATTTTTGCAAATCAGAGATGATATAAATTTCACGGTTGGGGTTTTTAGCCTGTGCTAAAAGGCTCACGGATTCGTGCAGAGCTTTATCTATAGCAAATGAATAATTTTCGATAACAATATTTTTAAGTCGAGCCCGTGCTTCAGAAAAATTAGAACTCCAATTTAAATTAGAAGCTTTTTTTAATCCTGACGCATCTATAATAACAAATTCATCGCCTTCTTGAAGATGCGAAATGACTTCCATTGCCTTATTTTTTATGCGTTCCAGCGCTTGTCCGCGTTGATTTACGGACGAAGCGCTGAGTGAATTATCAAGTATAAGTACAACAGAAGTTTTAGCATGGGCGTTTATGTTTCCGTTTGTTGCGGACCACTTCCACACCGGTCGCCCAAATGCTATAACGAGGCACGCTACGATCATCGCTCTGATAATTAACAATAATATCTGTTGCCAACGTAACTTTTTAATTTGTTTTTTTTGGAGTGCTTTTAAAAAACGATTGGAGCTAAAAGGAACAACACGTGCTTTTTTTCGATTGAGCAGATGAATCAATATTGGAATAGATGCCAATACCAGACCATACAATAAAAAAGCATTTAAGAAACTAAACATATCATGCTTTCCGTATATCGGAATCTATTCCGCCGTCTTCGATACGAATCACTCGTTGTGCACGTTCAGCCAAAGCTTCGTTATGTGTTACCACGACGAATGTTTTATTAAATTCGCGGCAAAGATCAAACATGAGTTGATGCAGGTGCTCGCTAGCGCGCTTATCCAAATTTCCGGAAGGTTCATCGGCCAGAATAAGGCCCGGATCATTCATCAAAGCGCGTGCAAACGCAACGCGTTGCTGTTCGCCGCCGGATAGCTCAGAGGGTCTATGATAATAACGCTCGGCAAGACCCACATTTTTCAAAAGATTTTTGCCCCTTTCATAACTTGACGGATCGTTCGAAGGTTTTCCGGCAATCAATGCGGGCATAATTACGTTTTCCAGCGCAGTAAACTCCGGCAGCAAATAATGGAACTGAAAAACAAAACCAACACGCGCATTACGCAAACGTGCCATAGCAACGTCTGATAACTGACTCACCTGTGTGTTTTCAAAGAAAACATCACCGGAAGAAGGCTTATCTAATATACCTAAAATGTGCAATAGTGTACTTTTTCCTGCGCCGGATGGTCCTAAAATTACAATAAATTCGCCCTCGTGTATATCTAGACTAATGTTATTTAAAACAGTTAGCTCACCTTTGGCCATGGTATAATTTTTACTAATGGCTTGTGCCCGAACGAGAATTTTTTTGGATTCGGCCGAAGCTATCATTGCGCCTCTTCGATAGTAAAAGTTGTATTAAGCGATCCCGAATATTCGACCGCCGTCGAACCGACGGTACCTGTTCCGGCAAGCTGAGTAACCAAAGACCCGTTAAGAATTCGTCCCTCCGAAAAACTGTACACCATCGTGCCTTCGATTATAACTAGAAAATTAATTTTAGACTGCTCTTGATGTTCAGGAATAGCGCCTTCTCCATTAACTTCCAATGATAGTTTGATCTTAGCCGTAGATTTATCCGCTTCTTCCAGTTTATACCGTACGGTAAGCGTCGGATCAGTTATTTTGAGTAATTTTTTAAAGGGTAAAATGATCGCAGAATCACCTGCTGCATCGTTTAATGTCCATGTTTCTCCAATTTTGAGAGTTTTTTCAGGAAATGGTATAAACATATAACGCCAAATGTTTTCAATACCGCTTTCCGCTAAAACTCCGTTTTTTAAGGTCAACGATTTTTCTAACAATGTCCCAAAACGATCAACACCGATTTCTACATGATCATTGGCAAAAAGTTTAGCCATTTTGTAAGTAAGATTTTGCCCATTGATCGTGTATCGTGTTAATTCGATGTCATTAGCTATCTGCGCACTGCCTTCACCGTCAACGTGCAAGATATTTTGATGAATATCATAGGCGGTTTCACCATATATTGAATTATTGTATGCGGACGAAATCGTTGAAAAATTCTTATACGTACTGACAGCAACGCGGTATTTATCGCCTTCATTAAATTTGTAAGTTAATACAACGAGTCTGTCTTTTTGTGAAAAAGCTGTACTCGCAACAGTTAAAAACAAAATTAAATAGAATTTTAAAAATCGCATAGAATCCTTATGATTTTAAAGCTTCGAGTGGTAAAAGTTTTGCGGCTTTTCTGGCGGGATAGTACGTAGCGAAAAGACACAATAAAACGGACATGACGATGACCGCAAAAAAATCAATCCACTGGAGTTCCATAGGTATGGCATCCAAAAAGAAAATGTCTCCCGGCAGCTTAAAAATGCCCCATTGTAGTTGAATAAAACAAATCGAATAACCTACAATACATCCGGCGACAATTCCTATGCTCCCGACGATCAGGCCTTGTCTTACAAAGATGGACGAAATAAATTTTTGATTAGCGCCTATTGATTTGAGAATTCCAATTTCTTGTGTTTTCTGCATAACGACCATGATCAATGTGCTAACGATATTAAAACCGGCTACCATGATAATCATACTCAGCAGTAAAAGCGACCCCCATTTTTCCAGTTTCATCGCGGCATACAAGTCGCGGTGCATATCATACCATGTTTCATATACAAAACTCTCACCTAACTCAGTGCGTATCGCATTTTCGTATTCGGACGCTTGTGCTATATTCTCAAAACGAATATCCAAGCCGGTAATCGCCTCCTCTTTTTCAAATAGTTTCTGGGCTTCCGGTATGGATATAAATACGTAGGCATTATCATACTCGTACATATCGGTTTTAAACAAACCCGTTACCACATATCGACGCATGGGTGGAGCGCTAAAAGGCCCTGTAACCCCGGAAGGACTAATAACTGTCACCGTATCGCCTGTACTCACATCAAGGTTAATTGCAACACTCAAACCAAGCAGTATTCCTGATAATCCTTCAGATTGCACTTCAAAATCAATTTTACCGGCAGCCATGTTTTTAGAAAGATCGGAAACTTGAACTAAACGCTTTTCTTCGGTGCCCTTTACAAATACGATGTGGCTGGATTGACGGCTGGTTATCATTGCTTTTTCAAGTATGTAAGGCGCCGCTCCGTTGATTGGGTACTGTTTTCGCAAAATGTTTTCTACGGAATCCGGTGATTTCATAGGAATTTCATTTTGCATTTTTATTTTACCGTGTGCATCGAATCCTACAAAACGGTTTTTAATTTCCGTTTCAAACCCATTGAGCACCGTAAGTACAAGGATGATTGACATTACCCCAACCATTACCCCTAATACTGAAATACCGCCGATAAGTGTTACAAAAAAGTTATCTTTGCGGGGTTTCAGGTAACGTAAAGCTATAAACCATTCCGATGGCATTTTTTTCATTCGTATCGCACGGCCTCCACAGGATCTAAAAAAGCGGCCTTACGACTCGGATACAACGTCGCCAACAGGCATAACAATACGGAAAATGAAGCAATCACAAAAAAATATTCGCCTCTTATTTCCATTGGAACAGAATCCATAAAATAGACATCGGAATCCAAACTTAGCCATTTGAAATATATCTGTGACAGCATCAATGCGAGAGCCAATATCGAACCGACAACCGCGCCGATAAAACCAATAATGAGCCCTTCGGCAAGAAAAATGCGACGTATTTCAGAACGCGTAGCACCCATAGATCGTAAAACGCCAATCTCCTTAGTCTTCTCTATGACAATCATGAATAAGGTTCCAACAATATTAAACGCCGCAACAAAAATGATAAGACTAAAAATTATCACCATTATGAAATTGTTAGTTTCTAACCAACCAAATAAGTTACGGTGATTATCATACCAGGTTTTCGCGTAATACGGGAAGCCCAATTCACCATTAAGAGCTTCGGCTGTGGGTTTTGCCGATTCCGGATCATTTAGTTTTATTTCATAACCTGACACGGACGTACCGTAATCAAACAATTTAGATGCTTCCGTAATATCCACGTAAACATAGACATTATCATATTCCGCTAACCCGCTTCGGTAAATGGCCGTTACACGATACTGGCGGACAACCGGTTGCTGCAAAAACGACGGTGAATTTTGGAGGCTAAACAAAGTAAGTTTATCGCCTATTCCGACTGCAAGTTTATCGGCTAATTTTTTTCCAATAACGATACCCGGTAATTTCTTGGAGGTACTGTCGTTTGAAATATAATCACGCAAACCCAGTGGAGTTGATACAGATACATGTGTTTTGAGGATATCTTTTTTCAGATCCAAGACCGAATGGAAACGTTGTTCATTAATTCCCTTAACGATAACACCGTCTGTAATTTGAGACGAACGAATCATGGCCTCTTTTTCAATATAAGGGGAAAATCCGATGATGGATTTATATTCCTGAAGTCGTTCCTCTATCATATTCGTATCACCTATCGGTTCTGTGCCATCAAATGTCTTCAAACGAATATGTGCGTCAAAATTAATAAATTTGGTAATCAATTGATTTTCAAAACCGGATATGATGCACAACGTTATGATAAGCGCGGCTGTGCCTAAGGCCACGCCGGCCATGGAAATAATGGAAATAATGGAAATGAAACCATTTTTACGTTTGGCCCACAAATAACGGCGAGCTATAAAAGAAGGATACGAAAACAAATTCATGATTCCCCTTGAGCAATACGATCGGAGAGATGAAACAATGCCTCACGACACTCAAAGTGTTTTTGCGGGTCATATTGTATGCTTTGAAGTTCTGTTTTGAGCGCATCCAATAGTCCGGTTTCACGTCGAATCATTGTTTTATAAGTCAATTTATGTTTTAGTTTTTGCATTTCGTCCGACAAAATCCTCACGTCTTTTTCGGCTTTGTGTGCCTGTTCTATAAAAAACTCATTCGCAATTAAACGTTTTTCTACATCGGGAAATAATTTTAAATCATTTTCTATCAAAAGATATTCTTCCCTTAGACGCGTTAATTCCTTTTGGGTTTGATCCAATCGTATAAGCCAATCAGACTTCGTAACAATCAATTGGTCTATTTGTTGTTGTAACAATTCGAGTTCGATACGATCCTTAAGACCTTGTTTGGTAATCTGATCCTGCTTTTCACGAATTTTAGTCAACCGATGGAATTCACGCGTCAGAGTTTCATGCTCTCGCTCCAGATCCGGAAGATAAGCGGTTAACTTGCGCGCGTCTTCCAAACGAACTTCAATTAATTTACATTCCGTCTCCGTATTATCAATGATGCGTTTAACGGTTTCTGAAACAGAAAATATTTTTTCATTAATATCATCGTATTTCAGTTTCTTTTTATACCACTCTTCTTCTTCCTTTAGCAAACGAATTAATTCGTTAATATCGTTTTCTTTTACTTCAGGTAACCTTTTTTCCATAATATAGTTTACCAATTTTACGCAATAAAACAAAGTTTTTGATTATATCAGCAGCCTTATCCATATTGATCAATCACATTTACAATACTAGAAATGAATAACCCTGGAAGTCTAATTATCTATCGAGCTTCGGCAGGATCCGGCAAAACTTTCGTTTTGGTGCGCGATTATCTTAAAATCACTCTGGGTAAACCTGAGCAATTTCGTCATATTCTCGCTATTACGTTTACAAATAAAGCCGCCCAAGAAATGAAAATCCGGATTATTGAGGCGCTGCGAACTTTTTCTTCCGACCATACATTATCGACATCGGACCAGCATTTATTTGAATATTTACGTAATTCTCTGGGTTTTTCAGATGAACAATTGAGAACTGCCGCTCAAAAACTTTTAATTACCATTCTGCATGAATATAGCGATTTTGCTGTTTCGACCATTGACAGTTTTATGCAACGCATATTGAAGGCATTTGCTGCTGATACTGGGCTTCCGATCAGCTTTTCGATGGAACTCGACAGCATGCGGATTGCTAAGTCTATTTTAGAACGACTATATAATGCGATTGACCAGAACGAAGAATTATCCGATTTCCTCATCCAATGGGCACAAGAACGGTCCAGCGAGGGTAAAACACATAATTTAGACGGCGAATTATTGCGTTTTATCCCCATAATTTTTGAAGAAAATCATGCTGCTCCTTTAGAACGAATCAAAACGCATGAATTGATTGATTTCGTGCGTTTACGCAATACAATACGCCATCAAATGTCAAGCATTACTCTGGAATGGCAGAATAAACTAAAACAAATAGTTGATGAAATTGTGTCGTTAGGATTAACTGATGAGGATTTTTATAGAAAATCAAAAGGTGTATTTTCGTTCATTAAAAAAAGCTTTGAAAATCCATTTAACATAGAGCCTAATCAATACGTCGTTGCGGCCTTAACCGATCGTTCGTTGGTACATCCTGATTCTTCGAAAAAAGACATTTTAAAAACTATTGAACATAAAATATTACAATTAATTGACCAGTACTTGACGGTTCAAAAAAAAATCACTTCTTATGATTTGATAAATAAAGCGTTACCGCAACTAACTTTAATGCGGACATTCACCGAACTTTACGATCAATTCCGTGACGAAGAACTTACGATACATATTTCAGAAGTAAATCATCGTATAAACAAAATCGTTCGTAGTGAGCCGGTTCCGTACATATATGAATTTATTTCGTCTAAATATAATCACTTTTTTTTGGACGAATTTCAAGATACCTCTGCTATGCAATGGCAAAACTTAGTACCGTTGATTCATGAAAGCCTCTCTTACGGCACGTATCGACACAACTTGATCGTCGGTGACGTCAAACAATCCATCTACCGCTGGCGTGGTGGCCGCGCTGAGATATTAGCAAATCTACCCTATCTTACCGAAAAAATTAAACTCGAACTAGAAGAAGGCGACGCCATTGAGTCTAAGTTTTTAGAAACGTATAACATCGTCAACCTTAATACAAACTATCGAAGTAAGGAAGTAATAGTTAATTTTAACAATCGTTTTTTTGAATTCTTAAAAACATCGCCCTGGTTCAAATTCAATCATTACTATGATCAATGTGCGCAGGAAACCGCCCATTCGCAAACTGGGGGTTATGTCAAAATTGAATTTTTGACTCAAAATGACAGTAATAGCGAATTGTACTACGAAACCGCTCTTAAAACTAAAAAAATAATACAAACGTGTTGTGAAGAGTTAAAATACTCCCCTCACGACATTGCCATTCTCGTTCGATCTCAGCACGAAGCTATTGCGATCTCTGATATTTTATCAGAATACCAAATTCCCATCACAACTGAAGAATCCCTATTACTTAGAAACGCTCCCAAAGTTCGATACTTAATTGCATTTTTGCATTGGGTCCACAATCCAAAAAACAAAAACCATCTTGTCACTTGGCTGACTTTGGCAGCGCAGTTAACACATAGACATCAAGACTTTTTTGAAAACATATTTTTAATCGGGTACTCTTCCCAATCTATTCCTGAAGTTTTTGATTTCGTCATCAATGAATTAAAATTGGATACATCAATAAGAAAAATCAACGAACAACCATTACACGAGGCGCTGCTAACCCTCATATATGCAAGTCATCACATCATTGGTACAACGGACCAATTTGTCGAGTGTTTTGTAAATATGGCTTTAGAATACGCACAAACACAGTCCTTGTTATTAAATGAATTTTTGAATTATTGGGAGGAAAACCACGAAACACTTGCGTTACGAAATGACGGTTTACGTAGCGGTGTTCGCATCATGACGGTACATAAATCAAAAGGATTAGAATTTCCGGTAGTTATTATTCCCATTGCTGACTGGTCACTTAGTTCGACCGGGAAAAATAAATTATGGGTTAATACTGATCCCGAGCGCTTTTTTGGTATGGATACGCTACTTATTCCAGAAGTAAAAAAAATTCAAAACTCTGATTTTTATGAGTTTTATAAAAATGAAAATGAATTATTGCAACTGGATGCGATAAACCTTTTGTACGTCGCGATGACACGGAGCCGTGATCAACTCTATGTCATGTGTCCTACTACAACCACCAATGCGTCAAAAGAACACGTTCAGAATGTTGGCGAAATTATAAACCAATTTGTTATTCATGAATTCGGTCAGATAAATACATATGAAGCAGGTAGCCTCACCTATGCGAATCAAACGCAGTACGTAAAGGAACAGGAGAAGAGCTTCGTATATACGCATAACGAAGCCGTTAAAGATAAACCATGGCGTTCTTGGATCCAATTACAAAGCCGATTTGACAGCTCAAGCGAAATAGATACAATATGGGACGGTGATAAAAACACACGCTGGGGTAACCTCATTCATTACGTTCTTGTACAAATGTCTAGATCTGAAGATCTGATGATGGCAATTGAACACTTTAAAAAAATAAGCCTCGTAAATGAGGAAGAAGCGCATCATATCCACACTGTTCTTACAAGGTTTTTTGAAAATAAATCAATTGTAACGCTGTTTGACGCTAAAGCATCCATTATTCGTGAATCCGAATTTTTTGATAATGAAGGTCGTTTGCGACGATTTGATCGTATGCAAATCGAAGATGACCGTATCACGATTATTGATTTTAAAACAGGGCAAAAAAAAGATTCGCATGTAACACAAATGCAATCATACATGAAACCGTTTGTTCAAATTCATCACAGAAAAGTACAAGGTGCACTGCTTTATATAGATCCTCCCGAGATCGTTGAGGTACATCTATGAACGCATTTCTTGATGATATAGCAACCTATTTACTCAAAGATTCCTCAGCAAATTTAAATGATCGTTGTGTTATTTTTCAAAACCAACGCGCGAAATTGTATTTCAAAAAGTATGTCGGTCAAAGAGCCCTGCCCGGCTTGATATTACCTGAAATGTTAACCATCGAAGAATTAGCCGAACGTTTATCGGGTAAACGTATTACGGATAATTTTGATCTTTTGATTGAGTTGTATTTATGCCACCAAAAGTTGAACCAGCCTGAAACTTTTATAAAATTTTATGATCTAGGTTTAAAAATTATAGAAGATTTTAGCGATATGGATATGTATGCCGTTGATCCGGCCAAGTTATTTATAAATCTTGATTACCTGAAATCAACTGAATTTTGGGATAAAAACGATGAAGATTTAACCGCTTTACAACTACGACAAAAGAACTTTTGGAAATATCTGTTCGCTCTGCATAATGAATTTAAACGTGTGCTTGAAAAAAAAGGTAAAGCCTACGCCGGTATGGCTTATCGCGAAGCCGCCAATCAAATTCGCAGTCATAACTACACTTTACCTTGGTCAAAAGTATTTTTTGCGGGAATTAATGCGCTCAGTTTATGCGAGGAAGAAATAATTGATCATCTACTAAGAAGAAAACAGGCAGAAATTTTTTGGGATGCCGATGTTTTTTACATTAATCAGAAGCACCATGAAGCCGGTAACTTCATTCGTCGTTATATCAAAAAATGGTCTGAAACAGATAAACATTGGATCGGAGATCGTCTATCACGCGATAATAAAACGATACGCATCACACGCGCCTCTCAAAATAGTGCACAAGCACGCGCAGCGATTATTGCTCTGAAAGAAAGTGTAAAAAATAAAACGGCATCCATTGCCGTCGTATTAGGTGATGAATCTCTTTTAATACCTGTTTTGGAAGAATTGCCGGAAAGCTTAACTAAATCAGCACGCATCAATGTAAGTATGGGTTATCCCCTTTCCATGACGACGATTTATAGTTTCATGATGTGTGTACTACAACTGCATGCCGATGCATTATCAAATCAAACAAAACGAAAAGAATATTCATTTTTAAATCAACACGTAATTCAATTTTTTTCGTTATCCTTAGTTCGCAATTTAATTAAAGATAAGGTTTACGCTATACACGAGGCCATCATACGACAAAATTCAACTAAAATATCGTCTGAATTTATTCAGTCACTTACAAAGCTACCATCTTTAAAGCTTGTATTTAATGCTTGTCGCGATATTAGCCATATGATAGAAAACATTAACACTTTGATTGATGAAATCAAAAGCGAATTATTTACAAATCGAATGTATGAAGAGCTTGAGGCGTTGTATCTATGGAAGGAAAAATGGACAATAATTTGTGAAACATATCAACGCTATACGAGCTTACATAATCCCGTTTTGAGTGAGAATTTAGAAACAATCATACGGATAATGCAGGACGCTGTTAATAATGTTCGCATCCCATTCAATTCCCCTGCCGAAAGTTCGAATTTGACCCACCGTATTGAAATCATGGGTATGCTCGAAACCAGAGCATTGGATTTTGAACATGTCATTATCTTATCCGTCAACGAAGGCGTATTTCCTGCGCCGCGTTCGACTCATTCTTTGATTCCATTTACAGCTCGTGCCGAATCAGGAATGCCAAACTATACCGAAAAAGAATCCATATTTGCCTATAACTTTTACAGGCTTTTACAAAGAGCTTCAACTATTGACTTGATTTATGACGCACAAATCAATCAAAATACAAAAGGCGAACCCAGTCGATTTATACAACAGCTACGATATGAATTAGCCAAAACATCGCCAAGTATTACTATTATAGAAAATGAATTAAGCCCCCTGCCAGTTATAAAATCTAGCATCGAACCCTTGTTAATACAAAAAACACCGGCCATTATCGAAGCCATCAAGAATGTTTTAAACAAAGGGTTATCTCCAACTGCCATCAATTCTTACAATCGCTGTTCATTGCAGTTTTATTTATCGCGCATTGCAAAATTTGAAGAATCCGACGACATTAAACCGGAACTTCAAAGTGATGACCTCGGGAATATCGTCCATCACGTATTTCAGCACATGTTCGCACCGTATATCGGAAAATCTATTGCCGCCAAAGACATTAGTTCAATGCTGAATGATGTAGATACAGCGATCCAAAATGCATTGGATGATATGGGCAATCCGGATGTCCACAGTGGAAAAAATAAAATAACATTCGCCATTGCTCAACAGCACATTCAACGTTTTTTGAACAATGAAAAAAACCGCCTTTCACACGACAATACAAACCGATGTGTCCTATCTGTCGAATCACTTATGTCCACTTCAATAGATGTCCCAATTGAAGGTCAACTATTCACAATGCGCCTGCATGGAAAAGCGGATCGAATTGACCTTATTGACGATGTTGTTGAAATCATAGACTATAAAACTGGTTCAGCCCAGAAAAAACATGTCCAATTACCAACAACCATTGCTGATCTTTCTGTTAAAAGTGATTCTGATAAAGCATTGCAACTTCTAACATATATCATGCTACATCGTTCACATTCCGAGAATAAATACAAAAAATATCGAAGCATGATCGTTGCTTTGCGCGGATCCCCTGCAGAATATTATCTACCGCTAACTTATGATAAAAATGAGACTCACTCGATTGAGAATGAAATTGAAGAAACATCTTTGGAATATTTTCGAAGTATTGCTCTCGAGTTACTCAATAACGAACGGCCATTTGTACAAACGGATGAAAAAAAGAATTGCGTATATTGCTCCTATAAAAATCTATGTAACCGATGGCCGGAACATTATTCATGAGGAAAAATGATAACTAATACATTTTACAATGAATTTGATATTCAATTAATTGACGGCGTGAGTGGGCGTCATCTGTACGAGAGAACTCCTTTTCAACAGGATCGTGATCGTATTATTTATACATCCTCGTTTCGCAGATTACAATCCAAGACACAAGTATTTTTTTCTGGCGAGTATGATTTCTATCGAACGCGACTAACTCATTCTTTAGAAGTGGCGCAAATCGGCCGATCATTGTGCCATTATCTGAAAGAAGAATCCAAAGAGCTTAGAGATGATTTTTACATTGACTCTGATCTTGTCGAAGCGATATGCCTCGCCCATGATATAGGCCACCCGCCTTTTGGACATGCCGGAGAAACGACAATTAATAAATTGATGCAACCGTACGGAGGCTTTGAAGGTAACGCACAAACGCTACGGATGTTGACCGAAACAATTTATAGCGCCGCTTCGGGTCGCGAAGGAATGAATCCCACAAGGGCTTTGACAGATGGTGTGATGAAGTATAAAAAGCTTTACTCGCAAAGTCATAATAATAATCAACCGCCCAAAAATCATTTTTTGTATGATGAACAATGGCCATATGTTCAATTCATTTTTGATCACCGCGATATACCTACAGACGTAGATCATAATAAGTTTCGTAGCATAGAATGTCAAATCATGGATTGGGCGGATGACACGGCTTATTCGATTAACGATTTATTGGACGGTATAAGTTCAGGCCTGATAACACAAGCCAAAATTGAGTCTTGGGTCGCTAAATCATTATTTACAAATCATGAAAACATTTTGATTTCTAATCTATTGAAAGCTATGTCGGAGCGTCAAATTGCACGTTTTTGTAGTCGTAAAATTGGCGACTGCATTCGCGCCGTTAATTTGTCACCGGTGAAAACGTTTATGTCCGATAAAACAAATCGCCATGCGTTTTACCTTTCTATAGATAAAGAAAAACGTGCAGAAATTGATTTATATGGCCGTATTTCAAGAGAGCTTGTATTTTTTTCACCGCAAATCTATCAACTCGAATTTAAGGGTGATTATATTTTAAGAAAAATGTTTGATGCTTTCGAAAAACACTACCTCGGAAACGATAACCGAAATACAATGACTTTGTTACCGGATCATACTGAAGAACCGGTTCGTAATGAAAAAGATTTAAAGAAACGCGCTCGATTGATATGTGATTATGTCGCCGGTATGACGGACGGATTCGCTTTGCGAACTTTCAAAAGATTATATGATCCGGATTTCGGTTCAATTATGGATTTGGTATAAAAAAAACTTGCTTTTTCATACTTGCTCGTATAGATTACGCGCACCTTTACGGGGACATAGCTCAGTTGGGAGAGCGCAAGGCTGGCAGTCTTGAGGTCAGGGGTTCGACCCCCCTTGTCTCCACAAAAAAACCTTCTCTATTGAGAAGGTTTTTTTATTTTGCACATCATTTTTACTTCGTTCTATACATTGTCCTTAGATACCTTTAAGTCCCGAATTAATCCATTTTGTAGTCCGTAAATCCAGCCATGTATCGTAAGATCTTGTTTACGATCCCATGCCTTTTGCACGATCGTCGTATTACATACATTTGCTACCTGCTCGACGACATTCAATTCACATAAACGATGATGTCTTGCTTGCGGATCCGATATGGTATTCAACTCGGTTTCGTATTTTTTCCAGACCTCACGAATATGCCGTAACCAATTATCAATCAGTCCCAACCGACTATCTTGAAGGGCAGCTGCCACACCACCGCATCCATAGTGCCCGCACACGATGATATGTTTTACTTTAAGCACTTCGACGGCGTATTCGATTACCGATAAACAATTGAAATCGGTATGCACCACCACGTTAGCCACATTACGATGAACAAACATTTCACCCGGCAAAAGTCCAACAATTTCGTTGGCCGGAACTCTGCTGTCAGAACACCCAATCCATAGATATTCAGGCGCTTGTTGATGGGAAAGCTTATCAAAAAAGTCCGGCTTTTGTGCTCGAATGTTTTCAGACCAATGAAGATTATTTTCGAACAGATGCTTTAAATCAGACATAGTCAATAAACCTGTAGGTTTGTGGTTAACGTTTTTTTAACATATTACGTTTAAGCCAATGAATAGCTTTAGACACGTAATATTCATTCTCATTTTCAAGGCTATCAATAGCCTTGTGAATATACGAATGAAAGTGCGGAAAACGCGTGTAATATTCCAATAAAACCAGAGCCATTCGCCTTTGCCATATTTTTTTGGATGTGATCAGTTGCTCTGAAAGATGGAAAATTCGTTTTTGTTCTGATAAAGCAATAGACCGAATGCTTTGGGAGCTCAAACAATCGCAGATCGCCCAATCTTCAACCGATGCAGAGAATTTTCGGATTGTAGACAATGTCTTCACAGGTTCTTTTTTAGCCTTGAATCCGATAATTTTAGCGGATAACATGCGTTCTTCAAATTTTCCGGATTTCCATAACTCATTAATCAGTTTAAAATCGCAAGTTTTATATGTTTTAGCCAGATTATTGAGTACCGGCATACGAACGCCGTAAACACCTTTAGCTGTAGGAACAGCTTTGTGAGTGGCTAACTTAGCTTCAACTGTTGAAGCCCTTTTCAAACTTTTCTTTATTTCAATCAGATGTTTCATAAAATGACAATCGGATGCAGTTCGGAAGTAAAAACACGGCTATAGAAAACCGACCTTTTGACGCATGAGATCCCGTGCGTTTTTAATGGCCGCATCAGTGATGATTGCACCACCTAGAAGTTTGGCAATCTCTGTTTCTCTCTCATTTTCCTTCAGTTGACGAATTGTCGTTATTGTATGATGCCCCTGCGTTTGTTTTTGAACGCTAAAATGTGTTTGGGCCAATGCAGCTATTTGAGGTAAGTGCGTGATGCTGATGATTTGGTGAGACTCAGACAGTTCACTTAACGCGATTCCAACGGCTTGTGCAATACGACCGGATATGCCGACATCAATTTCGTCAAATATCATGGTGGGAATTTTATCCGATTGCGCTAAGGCCGTTTTTAAACTAAGCATAATACGCGAAATTTCACCGCCGGAAGCTACTTTGACGAGCGGTTTAAGTGATTCACCGGCGTTAGCCGAAATGAAAAATTCAACATGATCAATACCTTGTGCCGCAGCTTGGACGGGCTTATCTTTCGAAATAAACCAACCATTCGGTGCCTCAATCTGTGCGATCATAGTTTTAAATTGTGCTTTTTCTATGCCGAGCTTAACCAACTCTTGCGCAACACGTTTATCAAGTTTTTCGGCGGCTTTGGTTCGTGTCGCAGAAACCGCATGTGCGCACTTACCGTAGTTTTCAATAGCTTTATTTAGTTCCTTTTTTAAAGCTAGAAGCTGGTCATCATAATTCTCTGATAATGAAACATAGCCTTGATACTCTTCTTTGGCTCGGATTATGTCTTCAATAGAACCGTATTTACGTTTCAATTTTTGTAAATTCATCAATCGCGTTCGCATGAGCTCTAAACGCTCAGGATCAAATACGATTTTATGATTATATTCGCCCAAAACGCGGGCTATTTCCGCGATAGCAATTACGGCGCTATCGAAATCTTTCTGATAATCAATCAGCCTCTCATCAAACGAACAAAGTTGATTAAGTTTTGATTTTACTTGCTCCAATCGTTCGATAATGGCCCCATCCGATTCGTATAAATCTTGGTACGCGCTGCGGCTCAATTCATATATTTTCTCCGAATTCGAAGCTAATTTTTCTTCTTGTATTAATGATTCATCCTCGCCCGGTTGAGGATTGACTTCTTCGATCTCTTTAAGTTGAAAACTATAATATTCTTTCTTATCAATTATACTCTGTTTATTGGTTTCAATTTCATGAATACGACGCTGGAGCGCTGTAACTGATTTATATATTTCAGTCAGTTGCTGTACATTTTCAGCATTGTTGGCATATGCATCCAAAAATTCGATATGGAATTCTTGGCGAATGAGAGATTGATGTTCATGTTGACCATGTAGATCAACGAGATAATCACCGATGGATTTGAGCAATCCCGTAGTAATAAGATTGTCATTTACAAAACAACGATTTTGACCGCGTGTCGAAATCTCACGGCGCAATACAAGTTCATCATTCCATTCCAGGTCATTATCCGTGAAGATTGCTCTTAAAAGGCGATTCGGTTTAGTGTGAAAGACGCCTTCGATTATCGCTTTATCCGCTCCGTTACGAATATGATCCGTCGATGCCCTTTCACCCAATATCATCGAAATTGCGCCCAAAAGAATGGACTTCCCAGCGCCCGTTTCACCGGTAATAATATTCAATCCTTTACCAAAGATAATTTCAGCATCCTCGATAAGCGCGAAATTCTTAATTGTTAGCGAAGTGATCATAAAGGCATTATTGGCGGGATGATTTGATCCTTAGAATTAACTTGGCCATTTCGACGGCGGCCATTGCGGCTTCATACCCTTTATTCGATTTATCATTTTTGACACGATCCATTGCATCTTCCAAGGTATTGACTGTTAATACTCCAAAAATGACGGGTACACCGGTTAATAGACTTACTTGTGATAGTCCGCGCGTTGTTTCGGCTGAAACGTATTCAAAATGTGGTGTATTTCCTCTTATTACACAACCGAGAGCAACGATTGCATTATATTTACCTGTTTCGCATAAATGTTTTGCCGAGACAGGGAGCTCCATAGCGCCCGGAGCATCATAAACATCAATGTATTTTTGATCAATACCCGCATCTTGAAACCCTTGAGCCAAACCTTCAAACAATAAATTTACTACATTTTGATTGAAAGCGCTCTTTATGATCCCAAAAGAAAGATTAGGAGACTTTAAGGAAGATGTATGCATTAGAAGGTTACCTCAAGCGATGGATAAGCCTTTAATCTTAAATTAAGATCATTAACCGGATTGATACGAAGGCCCATTTGAACAGATTCAGTAGAATTAGAAGTCTTATACTTCTTAGTGATCCACACAACATCTAACACGCTAAGCGCTCTATTTGCAAGCATATAACCCGTTGCATTTCTAGCATTTTCTAGCCATGCATTGCTTTTTACACGCATGCTTCGATAGTATTTCATGCGATCCGTCAAATTATAGGGTGTATATCCTGTAGAACGATTGGGAATATCTACCAAATCCCAATTTGCATCACTCCACCCTTGTCCAAACTGTTCAGGATACTTATAGATCATTTCATAATATTGCTGGCGTCCGCTTTTGTATAAATGATGTACGGATATACCGCTAAGGCTTCCCCATTCGTTTTCGGCAGCTTCAAGTTTATCTCTATCAATACCTGATGATTTGCGACCTAAATAACCATCCGAGAGCTGCAAGGTTGTTTCTAAAAATAGAAGATAGTTATCTACATTCCAATTTTTATCGGCATACCTAATGTATTCTTTTTCTTTTTTAAGTCCTGCATTACGGTATGAAAAATAAGTTATCCATGTTGCGGTTTCTGCAACCATAAAGAGCCCTGCAGCCCAATAACTTCTTTTTCCTTGCTTCAAATACAGTTCGCCGGCTCCAGGCATTAAGATGGATAAACCGATTGCTTTCAATGTAGATGGTTTTGAAGCAGTAACTTCATTTTGCTTTCTTATGACTATCGGCGATGATTGCGTTTCATAAGTTTGAGCAACAAGACCCAGCGCAACAATATGGACGCAGCAAAAATAGAATTTGTACTTCAACATTATTTTTCTTTAACAGTTTCCTCAGAAGATGCATTATTCTGCTCCTCACGGGCACTTGTAATTGTGATATTAGTCGCACTTACCGCTTCTTTACCGGAGTTTAGATCTTTAACACGAACTTCTAGAGCAGCAACTCCGGTCGGCAGATCCGCTATATCAAAAGCTATATATTCTTTTTCATTCACGGACTTACCTTCTTTGACGGTAACAGAAGACGTCGATGCTTCTTTCTTCCCGGTAAAAACACCGGCTACGGAGCTCAAAAAACTTTGATTGCTCTCAAGCATTTTAATGGAGTAGGATACCTGATACGATGTCCTATTATCTGCGTTCTTGGCTAAATTATAGATTTCATAATAAATGGTTAATGGCTTAGTATTAACTAATCCGGCAGCCGGGTTGGGCACAACTTTAAGATTCGACTGAGGTTTAAGGTATTTATCTTTCGTTAAAGTTTGGTCAACATATTGAGCGATTTCTATATCGCTTACCAATAACGAGTCCGAATTATAATCCCGAACATTAAGAACGAATTGATATATTCCGACGCGATCTTTTTCATTATTTCTCATTTCAACGGCTGCAATATATTTCCCCGGAGTGATATCCGCATCAAACTGATCTAAGAAAAAGTGCGATGTTGTTTCTTTTCCAAATGCCGATATGTCAAAATCTCTCTCAACCGATTTCACTTCATTATATTTCAAATCATATAATTTCATATGAAGCTTAATTGATGTATTAAACTTGTCCACTTGCGTAATGCTCGGCGCAAAATTAAGTACTTTAAACGGAACTGTATAATAAAACTCCAATCTTGAATCTTTTTTATTAATACTCCGGAACGACGCAAAATTGCAATTCATGGGCAGATGCGGTGCACCGACATCAAATATGAAATTTTGCTTTTTAGAGTATTCTATATTGGCAAGATAGTCTTGAGCAAAATTATTTGTCATTAAAAAATTAGAAGCAAAATTTGTACGCTCGAGTCGTTCATAAGCGGTCGGATCGCCTTTAGACAATGTTACAGTCGAATTAAAAGCCTCTTCAGCTCTTCCTTTTACAACATCAAGCTGAGTTTTGATCCTGTCAGCCATACGTTGATAATATGGATTAATAAGTGCACGTTCGTTAAAAATATCATATAAAGTACTCCCGCGATTACTGATGTCAACCGCGTCAAAAAGCGAGCCAAGCTCATAATAACCCGATTTTTCTATAAAATCGAAGTACAAGCCAGACTTTATATGATCATACGTCCATGATTCGTTATCTCTTACTTCATCTGTAATTCGCCCAATATATCTCTGACCAGGTTTTCCTAACCTCAAATAAACCATGCCTCGGTCATCATACCATGGTTCAGCAGATTTGGAAAAATTTGAACGAACAAACGATAATCGTTTGTAATGCTCTATTAATCTTTCATTTACTGCATCCAAAGGATTGGGGTCACGTTTTTTCCAAAATATATTGATAAAAGCCAACCGTTCTTCGTATGACTTTAAGGAATCGTCCCATTGTTTAATTTCTTTTTCAGTTGCTATATCACGACAGTCTGAAAATAGGCGATCGATGTTTTTAGTATCACGTATTTCATTCAACCCCCCATAAAAAGCTTCGCTAGCCTCAGTAGAACGATTAAGATCAATAAATACCATGGATAATTCAATTAATGGCCAAGTATCATTTAGATCTATAAGTGTACCTTGCTTAAACGCATCTATTGCCAAATCATACTCACCTTTTTCACGATAAATATATCCGAGTTGTATCCAAACGTTAGGAAATCCAAACGAAGAATACCGATCATTTTTTTTGATTACATTTCTAATGTCAGTTTCTGCCCCATCGAAGGCTCCATCAAGTCGCAATACTACACCTTTTACAAACCACAGTTCAATATCATTTGGATTGAGAACCACTGCACGTTCGATCATTTTACGAGCGCGCTTTATTTTATCACCAAAAATTTTAGATAACGCTTTAGCAGCAGTTGGCAATCTTTCAAAAGCTCGTATATTTTCAACTGCTTGATTTTTCAAAATCTCAACCGAGTCTATTTCCGACTGTGCAGTTAGGTTTTTACCTACAAAGAAGTTTACTATAAAAAACGTCCCAACTAAAATAAAGATTTGTTTTTTCATGTTTTGTCTTTCTTTAATTTTTCATTCAAGAATCTAAATATAAGCTTTCATTTTTTTAATTCAAATAAATCAAATTTTTAAAGTTCATTATTATTGACGTCAATTATTTGACACCTCCAAAATTACTACATTTCACAATTTAAAATACAAACACATAAGCGCTTAATTGTTAATGTTTTATAAAAAAACAACTAAACTGAAATATTGGCATTATTTATGCTTCTAAATAAGAGGTTCTCAAAGACAAATCAATACTAATAAAATTTTGAAAACAGACAAAGCACAAAAGCCCAATTTACAGCAACTCACATCTACACATCAAGAGATTGATCTGATTTCGAATTCAAAAAAGCCAACTGTTTTATTAGTAGAAGATGATGACATTGCCGGCTCGACTATAGCTATGATGGTTGAGACATTACATTGTAGTGTGATACGCGTTGAAAATGGGCTTGATGCGTTAAGTATTGTCGGCTCCATGAAGATAGATTTAGTTATCACTGATTTGTGTTTACCTGTCATGTCGGGAACAGAAATTATTGAGCACATCAGAAAAATAAATAAAACCGTGCCTATTTTCATTGTTACGGGTTATTTGCATACGGCTACCGAAACAGAAATGATCTCAGATTCCGATAAAAAAAGTTGTGGTGTCATCGAAATACTTATGAAACCCATCCGTATGAAAAATCTCTTAGATAAAATCAAAGAACATACGCTAATTGAAAGTGCTCCTAAAGCCGCTTTAATGAAAATCTAATTTGCCCGCTTTATCTCCTTTCTTGATAATGAGAACCGATAGGGTTGAATGTACCATTCAACCCTATTTTTTTATCATAAAACTCTTGCATTGGCGAAATAATTTTATATTATATGAGTTATAAGGAATATGTATTAAAGCCTCACGCACTTCCCTCCTTATAGTGAGAACCGATAGGACTAAGTCGCCAGACTTAGTCCTAGTTTATTATCTAGCCTTTTTAGCGGCTTTCTTTCTCAATTGTTTACCATGTTCAGAGTTGATTTTTGTATTTACATCTATATAACCAGGATATTCAATATTTAATCCCGCTACGTTAATTGTCGGCTTAACTTTTACAGTTATGCGCGTAGGCTTGTCACCTTCTCCGGCCAAATTAAATGCCAACTTTACTAAACTTTCGGCCGATTCGTTACTAAATGATTTCTTTAAGTCCATTTCAATATTAAGCGGTACCGTCGCATCTGAATCCGGTAAAATTTCTACCATCTGATCCAAGGCACCCCTCACTATTTCGTTGTTATCTATAAGAACAATCCATTCAAGTCGATTCATTCCAGCCGGTTTTTCATTAGGATTTTCGACCGACAAGTTAAGAGTAAATGTTAAAGGTAACGTTTTTTTGGTTAGTGCATCAGTTAATTGTGCAGCTTTTTTTAAACTCAAATCCTTAACTGACTTTACATTTTGTATTTTAATATCAGACAGTTGCATGTGTTCGATATTTTGAACGGAAAAATCACATTTGGCAAACGTTTTTGCCATATCAATTTGTTTGGCCACACTACAAGAAGACAGCCAAACAGTAAATATACTGAGGCCAATTAAACCTAATTTTTTCATATAATTAACTCCGTATTTATTTGATCCTCTTTTTGACAATTTCAGAATATTCGCCATCTGGACTACGTCTCAGGTATTCCATGAATTGCGTTTTGGCTTGTGTGATTTGATTGGTCTTTAGCAATGCCATACCAAAATAGTAGTTATTTATGGCGGCTTCCTCGTCAGTGAAAGTTGATTGGATAAAGCATACCTTGTCCAAAATACGGATTGCAGCATGATTATCTTGTTTTAGAAACGCAATGATCCCTTGCATACCCGTATAAAGAAAATTGACCGAATCTACCTGTAAAGCCTCTAAAATATAGGATTCTGCTTTGGTATAGTCGTTCATTTTGATCGCTAATATGTATGCCATGCGATATTTGGCATACGCAAAGTTTGGCCGTATATCAATCGCTTTACGATAATAATTCATAGAAATTTCATATAGACCCAATTCCTCACAATCCTGACCTATCTCGGCATATATCCGGGCTTTGTCAGGCATCATTGCCGCTACTTTTTCAAACTCTGCCGTGGCCTGCGTTAATTTACCCCAAACAGCATATAAAACACCCAAATGCCTATATGCAAAATCGCTGTACATATCATATTCAATAGTAGCTAAAAATTCAGATTCGGCTTTTTTCATTAATGATTCGGCGGAATCAGGATAGATTTTACGAACTTGAACAGCCATTTTGAGATGAATCCACCCCATAGTATCGAAATAATATGGGTTCCTCTGTGATAATTCTATCGATTTCTGCGAATATTTTTCAGCCGCATCAAGCTTTATTCCACTTACCGCATACCGCCAAGCTATATTGTTATAAGCGCCATTTTCCTCAGGATATTTCCTGATATTTTCAAACATAAGTGAATCGCCGCGCTTGAAATCATCCGCCGCCGTATATATATCCGCATAAATTTGGTCAAGATTCGGAAGCGAAGAATTGGCTTGCTTTACTACATCAAGCGCATCAATGGCTTTTTTTATACGATCGGCCTTTTCTTGTGCCGTCAAGAAGTTTACATTAATTTCTGTCTGATAAAGACCTGCTACGCTTAGATAGTTTCCTATATTTTCAGGTTCATATCGTAAAGCAAAATTCAATTGTTCATGAGCTTTTTCAAAATCACCCGTTTCAGCCAATATACTGGCATAAAACGTTCGAGGTTGACTTATAAGTGGATTGATACGAATGGCCTGCTTGAGCTCATTCATAGCCTCGTCATATTTTTTTTGCGAAAACAAAGCGCTGGCTGAATATAGGTAATTTGTGATATTGGATTCATCAATCTGTTTGGCGCGCCGCGTTATTTGCAAAACCTTATCATAATCATATTGGGACAACAATAACCCAGCGCGTCTTAAAATCAAGTCAATACTATTAGGCCGCATCTGAAGAAGCGTATCCATAATGACCGATGCTTTGTCAAACTCATCCTTCTGAAGATGCAAAAGCATCATTCCTTCCATCGCGCCTTCATAGTTGGGCTTTAGACGCAAGGATTCGCGATAAAGTTGTATTGCTTTATCAAAATTTCGAACTCCGGAAGCTTTATCACCTTCCCATTTTTTTTCAACGGCCTGATACGAATTAAGCGGCTCCTCAGTCACAACTACCGGCGTTTCCAGGGGTAAGACGATCGCGCATTCATTGCCGGACTGTTGCCACTCTCTTAAAAAATCATCGTACGGAATGGCGTGATTATTAGCTACCGTAGGATCATGCATAATGATCTGATGCTTTGTTTCATCATATCCGATAACAACGACAACATGTCCAAAACCAAAAGGACTTAAAAATACTAATACGGGTATTCCCTGATCAATGCGCCGCTTGAGGTCATCTAAAGTACCGACATAACCAAATGATTTATATTTTCCTAAGCTTCTGGGATAATGAATGATATCATTAGACTGTGCTCCCGCATAGTCACTTTTGATTTTTTCATAGATCTCGTCTTGGTCAATGGATTGTTTATAATACGACAAAACCATCGAAAGAGATGCGGCAGCGCATTGTGGACCGTGCTGTCGGACGTAGGGTATATTTTCAAGTACAACTTTTTTTGGTTTTTCGAGGTTTTCAATCGTCGTATGAATTAAATCAACAGCATATGAAGCGTCTTGCTGAGTCAATTTAGCCGTTGCGTCACGAAATTCTTTGGTCACAAAGACATTTTTAAGTTTGCGAATCAGGCGTTTTTGTATGTCAAATTCGAACTCCGATTCACCTTTATTTTGAATCGTAACATATCCTGTTTCACCATACCGAGCCGCATCATAACTTCCAAGAACACCGTAATACTTTTTCCCGTAAGCAATCTGACTGTTGATGTCATCCAATTCGGTAACGGCATCAAGATTGCCGAGCTTAAAGATATTCTGACCGGAACGCCATATTTCACCTTCCGAAATCACACGGCGTGTAAAATTACCGTGTAAATCCTCCATAACGGCTATGACTAATCTCGATAAACCCACAGGATCTTCTTCCATCAATCCATATATATTTGTCACTCCGTAGATATCGGAAATTCTGAGATAAAACCTTTGCCCCTGAATTGCTTTTTCTTTTGCCGCAATCGCATAACCATTGATTTCAAGAATATCTAATGCAAATTCAGCGACACCATAAGGGGTAATGTCTAGTACTTGCTCTTGGAACGTGATAATTATTTCACGAGATAGATCACCATTGGCATCCGCACCTAATAATGCATCATTTTTGGATTTTATTTTTAATCGGTAAGTATTGGTTTGTCCGATACGTAAGGAGTCGTCAAAGTAAAAACGCGAGGGACCGATGGACTGAGAAAATTGACCTATACCGGCTTGCTGTAGATCGTTTTCGTCCGGTACAAAATATTCAGGTACTCGACGCGACAAAGTTTCATAGATTGAAACAGCATTTTCATAATCGGATTTATCGGCATACACTTTTGAAAGATAATACAGCGCATCCCCGTCCGCCGTGTCTATCCGCAAACACTGCAGAAATTGTTGAATACTTTTATCGTGCCAATCCAACCGTGAGTAAACCAAAGCCAGATTATAATGAAAATTCTTTTTTAATTTATCGGTATATGCTAGCTGCAATCCGCGAAGTAATGTTGGCTCCGCCGCTTTATATTGCCCGTTCCGATATTGGATCAATCCTAATTGTAGATATGCTTCCGGATACAATGAATCGGCAGCAATCGCTAAACGGAGATAATATGATGTACTGTCAAAGCCGCTTGTGTGTGCTAAGGCTTTTTCGAAATAGAAATATGCTTGTTGGCTGATCTTGCCTTCATTGATACGTCGAATGGTCTCAAGAGAACTTTTTACTGAGGGTTGGTCAGATTTTATAGAAAGCGATTTTTCGTAATAAGCCTGTGCCTCTTTCAACTGGTTTTTTTTGAACAAAAGGAAACCCATATTTGCAAAATCATCCGAATCCGCCATGTTATTTTTGGTCAGCCACTCATAATTAGTAAACGCTTCGTCATACTCTTCCATAACATACAAAAGCCGAGCCGCTAAGTGGCGTGATAAGAAGAAATCCGGTTCAATTTCCAATGATTTTGTTAGCGATTGTTTTGCTAAACCATAGCCTTCCTGACGGTCCATATGTCCGTTTTGTACCGATTCGAACGCAATCATGGCTTTCAGAAACAAATTGAGTGCTTCTTCTTTGAATGTGCCAGAAATAATAAGTCTTACAGCCTGAGCCAAGTGCGGAGGATATTTGTCATTGATCCCCTCGCGAATGACTTGTTCTAGATTTGGCAAAGCATCATTCCACAAACCAACATGAAGTTGACACAAGGCATATTCATATCGCATATCGGTCGTAACAAGCAGCTTTTCGCGCAACATCCGATCATAAATCGGGATCGCCATCGCAAAATCACCCTGATCGTAATAATATTGCGCTAGGGAACTCCAAGCATAAGCATTGGCTGAATCCATTTTGGTAAGACGCAAAAGGTCACTTTCTATACCCGGTTTATTTAGTGCGCGTGCCGCATCAGCCAAAAAAGATAGGCCTTGTGCATCCGAAGGATAGTTCTCATTGTAGTACTTTGCTAATTCATAACTTTCTTCAAAGCGATTAAGATTGTACAAAGTACGCGCATACGGAAGCGCAACGCGACCCGGTTCACTACGCAACGCTAGTGCTTTTTCGAAATACAATGCCGCTTTTCGATAACTTCCCTGCTTTTCATACAAAGAAGCAATAGTCACGTAGGCTTCATAAAAAGCCGCATCTTCACGAATCGCGTTTTTATAATTTTCCAGAGCGGCATGTATCGCATCAGGATTTTTCTTTTCTAATTTCAAGCCTTCAAGATAATATTGCCGTGCTTTGTCGTTTTGTGTGGAAAGCTGAACCTGAGAGCAGCTCCAAATAACGATAAGTGATAAAAAAGGAATTCTGATTAATTTCATGCGTATGGCCGATAGTTAGGTAAGAAATTATTCCGCACTTCGATATTAGTTACCGAAATGTAAAAATTCAAATAGAATCGTGTCTATTTTATTATTGGATTTTGAAAAGTATAGACTGCTCGACGATAGTGTCACCAGCGTCAGATTCAATTTTTTGGAAATAAATTTGTTTTAACATGTTAGTAAGGCATTCGATAAAAGCTTGATTTTTGGTACCCGAAAAAACGGTTGTGATGTCGCCAATTGAACCGTCGGTCTTGATTACAAAGCGGAAACGGACTTTGAAGGAAGTTGCGGTTTTATTGTCAAAATTTTGACTATAACACAGACTATAGTAATTTATTTTTTGCTGAATTTTTTCGCTGATCTCGCTTTCCGAACGATTTTTACTGTACACGGCCGGAGCTAAACAAAACACCTGCAATCCCCCTGAATGGGCATAAGCATTAAATTCACAACAAAAACCAAATATTAATATCAAAAATACTCGATACATAGACTAAATATCTCTTTCATTAAAAACTATCGCCGTAAAGGACTTTATAACCGTTGTTTTTTCTCTCCATGCATGTTTGCTTAGACCGGCTTTGTGGCATGTTTGTTCGATAAACGTTATACGATCCCATTGATATTCAGTTGCAACCTGAGGCAAAAGCAATCCGTGATAGAAACCGCTTTCGATCATAAGTCCGTGCGTTCCGACCATAATATCATTGATATTTTCAACACGAGAAAATGTTGATAAAACAGATATTTCTAACTCGATTTCATTTAACTCGTCCGGTTGAAGCGGTCCAAAGCGATCATCATTTAAGGCCGCCGACCGCGCAGCCATAATTACTGTTTTATACAGCGGTTCCCTCGCTTCAATATACCCAATGCACCCGCGTAAATGCCCGCGTTTCTCTATCGTTACAAATGCACCGGCTTTCTCTTTTAATGCCGGGAAAGTCGCGACTTCTTTTTCATAATCTGGTACTTTTGTACGCTTTACGGCGGCATTTATCGTCGTGCGGGCTATATGAATGAGATTTTTTTTGGTTTCTTTATCGAGATTCATAACCTCCTCCCGATGTACGAATATAGAGCTCTGCGAACAGCATCTGTAGGCATGTCTACATTAGTCCATAGCTTAAATGATTGAGCGGCCTGAAACAAAAGCATTTCCAAACCATCGCTTATAATCCATTGGTGTTTTTTGGCCATAGATAAAAATGGCGTATCATTGATGGAATAAGCGATATCAATAGCTGTACCCGTAGATCTTTTAAATAATTGTTCGTCAAAATGCTCAGACTGCGTCGGTATCGTATTAACGACTAACGAAAACTGAATTGTTTTCATATCTGAAGCCGTCACTAATTTAAACAAATTCTTTTTTACAAACATGTTATTAAAATGTTCGACAAGTTTGTTGGCTTTTTCTGCAGTACGATTAGATATAAATATCGCTGATTCCGGAAAAAGGTTACCCAAAGCATAGGCAACTGCGCGCGCACCACCGCCTGCACCTAAAATGAGAATATTATTATTTATCTGGTCTATATTGCATGTTTGTAATGCTTGGGAAAATCCATAGGCATCCGTGTTATAGCCTCTGATCAAGTTCTCTGAAAAAACAATCGTATTGACTGCTCCGATGGATCGGGCTTCGTCCGACACCGTATCGCATAGATATAAAGCTGTTTCTTTGTGCGGAATGGTAATATTAAGGCCTTTGATGCCTAATGCTTGAGCGCCACGGAGAGCTGTTTCAAATTTTTCAGGAAAAACGTTCCATGGAACGTAGCACGACGTGATTTTTAAATGCTGAAAAGCCGTATTGTGAATAATCGGCGATAAAGAATGGCTGACCGGATACCCCATAATGCCATAAAGGGTCGTTGTACCTGTAATCCAATCATTAATCACGGGTAGAAATCATATATTCAGGGGATAAAAAAACGCTATCCGACATAACTTCGTATGTTCGAATGTTGTCGGTGAGAATTTTTCTTTTTCCGTCGCCGCTTGTTTTGGTAGTAGAAAAAGAAATCCCGTTTACGGAAACCCAATCCTGCCATAGGTAGTGTCCTTTTTCTGCATCCGGGCCCTGGAGTAAAAACTTCCAACTTTCCATTCGGCTCGTAACGGGATCAATCATAACCCAATACTGATCACCAGGCGTTAAACCAACCTGTGCAAAAGACAAATGCAGCGTCTGTAATGTTTTGCCAGTTATTGAATCCTTTTGAGTGCCGTCGTAACGCAAACGGACACCATCATCGCGCCACTTCCAGGGCATGATCAGCCAATACGTGTCATTGATATAACGTCCATACCCATAATCCAGTTGCTTTTTCAAAGCATCCCCGCTTTGGATTTGACCGTTTACCCATGCCGCCCCTTTTTTTTCATTTAAGTCAGAAAATACTACTGAATAAACTTCACCCGCTCGGTTTTTACCTTCGACACGATACCGATTGCGGTGTTTATCCCATACATGACGGTGTTTTGAAACTTCCTTACCGTTTGAAACAACCGAAAAATCAAAAGAAATATATCGCGTCTCATCGAACCGTTGTTTCCCGCCTAGCGCATCCCATACTTTCTTAGTCCACAGGGCACTGGCAGAATCTGCTTCTCCTTGCAAATCAGATTCACTCATCACCGCGTTAGAAATGGCTTCCGGAAGAGTTGGTGTCTTAGGTTTACAACCAATAAGAAAACCTAAAATTAAAATAAGACGATATTTCATTATTGTTTCTTACTGACTTTTTCAGCTTGTTTTTTTATGTATTCTTCATTGACAATTTTACCGCCTACCCGATACGCGCCGAGATAACTTTCATCATACATGATAAAATATCGGTTATCTTTCAATTGAAACACCTGAACTTGAAGTATTTTTTCATCAGCACCGGTAGACAGATCGTCAAAAATACCATACGCAACCAGCTCAGCGGGCGTTGCTTCTGTACCTATTTCTGTGTGAATAGAATACGGTTTGATTTCGGCATTAAATACATATTCTTCGTTTTCTGCCAGTGAAGAACCAAGGAAACCACCACCTACGGCTCCTCCGATAATCATAAGCATAGGTAAAGGGCCAGCTAATGTTTTAACTCCTTTGGCTTCTGAAACTTTCGGACCTATAATCAAACCGGCACCTGCTCCCACTAAAAGACCGGCTCCGCCGCCGATGAGCATGTTTGATTTTTGTGACATAGCGCTTCGAACTTCTAACTTAGATATCGCATCAAGCGGAATTTCGCTTCGAAGTGTTGACTGTTGTACAATCAAAACGTCTTTATTTAAACCGACGATTTTGCATTCAAAGTCTATACCAGCAATATGTACTGAAGCGGAACGACCGGAAAGACCGGATTGTTTATTTTGCAGGTCGCTGTGCTGATACATCTTGGAGCCTGCGCTACAGCCGATAACCAACGAGAGCGATAAAGTCGTTAAACAAGTAATAAGACCTCTCAACATTTTGATTCTCCAGATATGTGTTTTTATTATTAATGACCTAAAAATCTTTCAGCATCGATGGCGGCCATACATCCGGAACCGGCAGCTGTGATTGCTTGACGATACGTTTGATCCTGAACATCGCCACAAGCAAAAACACCTTCAATATTTGTTTTTGAAGACTTACCTTGCGTGATCAGATAGCCGCTTTCATCCATATCAAGAATGCCCTTGAATAAATGCGTATTGGGCTGATGACCAATCGCTAAAAACAAACCTTGCGAAGATACCTCGGAAAGCGCTCCGTTGACCGTGTTCCGAAGCTTAAGGCCTTGAATCTGAGTGTTTTCATCACCTAAAATATCCACAACTTCGTTATCCCAGATAAAATTTACTTTTTCATTTTTTTGAACGCGCTCCTGCATGATTTTGGATGCTCGGAGCGTATTTCTGCGATGGATGATCGTTACCGATGCTGCAAATTTGGTCAAATATCCTGCTTCCTCCATAGCCGTATCGCCGCCACCGACGACATGGATATGTTTGCCTTTGAAAAAGAATCCGTCACATGTCGCACAAGCTGACACACCATGCCCTATCATTATTTTTTCCTTGGGAAATCCCAGCAATTTGGCGGATGCTCCCGTAGCAATTATCACGGCTTTTGCTAAATGCACCTCACCACTATCGTCAGTAAGCTTAAAAGGCCTTTGAGAAAAATCGACTTTATCAATGCTCCGAAAAACACACTCCGTACCAAAACGCTTGGCCTGTTCACGCAGCATCTCCATCATTTCAGGTCCCATAACACCTTTTGGGAAACCAGGATAATTTTCAACTTCCGTTGTTATGGTCAATTGCCCGCCAGGTTGATGCCCTTCAAAAATTACCGGATTTAGGTTGGCTCGAGACGCATATATAGCCGCCGTGAAACCTGCCGGACCGGAGCCTATGATAACTACGTTTTTAACTTCCGCACTCAAGGTTATACTCCATATTTATAAATTGGTCAATGAAAGTTTTCTAAGTTTTTGTAATTGGCTCCACTGTATGGGTAATTGGACAAGTAACGAGACACTAAATCCGACTAACGGCAACCACGGCCATATCAATTCCGGCTCGGTCAGCCTGCATAATAACATAGCTAGAGGGAAGAAAATTCCTCCGGCAATACTACTTAAGACTATTCTTTCCGTATAAGCCTCAAGCATGAAAGGCGTTTTGTGATTTGTGCCTTTGAGTTTCCACCATAACATTTCGACAAACCAAGCACTAAAATAGATCGAAGCCGATACTCCGAATAGGCGAAACCAATAGAAGAAATCATTATTGGGATGTACTACATAATCATAAAGCCAAACAATCAAAGCGCTTACATTAGAATATGTAAAGTTTCGCATGAAGCCATTGCGGAACGAATCGAAATCCGTGTTCAGATAAATGTCTTTGAGGCGATCTTGATCACGTAGCTGCATGGAAGTAATAGTATGAATTTTTTTTGGTAGGCGCAATGTTCAAAAAGGAATACAAATAAATAATAAAATAAACTGCCCCAAAAATTTCAACCAAGCTTAAGATGCCTCATTTTATACCACAAACAATAGCCGAATTCTCATCATTGATTGCAATCCTTAAGATAGTAGCTAAAGGTGACGAACCTTTGGGGCAGCATTAAAAACTCAGTAAATCAAATTATTCCCATGCCAGCGAAATGGATGCTGCGAAGTTACGCGGCAGACCCGGTTCTAAATACATAGGCTTTTTATTAACGCTATTCAAATCGGGATTGATAAATGTCGAACCTGCGTATTTCTTATCCATAAGGTTATTGACGGAAATGAAGCCTCGGATTGTGTAATGCTCGCTCAATCGTATCGGTTCACCTATACCTATGGAAGCGTTAAAAACCGTATAAGCAGGAACTTTGATTGTGTTGGCATCATCCGTATAGTACGATCCGATACCCTGAACCGTCAATTCAGCAAAAATCCACTTCATGAAATCCGGAGTCCATCTGCCCGATACCGAGTAATAAAAATCCGGAACTCCGGCCTGTTTATTATCGCTGTAATCGGTGAATTTCCCGGTACTGGCGGCATTTATGAGCGACGAGTCAATACGATATTTTTCATATGTGTTTTTGGAAATCGTAGCGCTCGTTTTTAGTGAAAATCCTTTTGCAAAATCTGTTTTTTCACTTATTTCTAAGCCAATACGTTGTGTTTTCCCTGCGGTCATATAAAAACGCCCGCTTCGATACGGAATCACATCGTTAGTAACCTGTATCCAAAATAAAGCCGCGTCATAAGTTATACCTTTAAGAAATCCTTCTTTTGCGATCACTTTCTTAGTACCTATTTCCGCCGTGACAGATGTAATAGGTTTTAACAATGGATTAAATGATTTATAAGAATTGACCGTATCTGCAGGATCCGTTTCATTGCCGGCTGGAACTTCGACACCTCCCCCAATATTGGCGTACATACTATGAACGGGCGTGATGCGGTATGTTATGCCGGCTTTAGGTGTCCAATGTGTAAAAGATTTTTTCTGTTTTCCTATTGATGCATCTAAGAAATTTTGATTATAGTACGTAACATCATCATACCTTAAACCGGTAAGCAGCGTCCATTTCTCGTCAAATTGAATCTCATGTTGGATAAAATAGCCAAGACTGCGTGCGCCTTCCTTTTTATTTTGAAATTTGCTGGTGTCTTTAGCGGGAATATCGCGTCTGCCGTTAGTTAACGGATAAAACAAAATAGCGCCATCTTGATAAGCCAAATCTCCTCCGACAAGCGTTATGGTTTTCAGAGTACCCCATTCATGATTATGCCGATACATGGTATTGCCGCCAATATGGTAACGCGTGAAATCGCGATAGGTATTACGTTCAGAACGATGCAGTACTTTGGGATTTACAAATGCCATCCCGGATATTTGATTCTCATCATTGATGTTATGCTGCAAACTGAGACCCATGTATAATATTTTATTATTTCGTCGCTCACGCTGTGTTTTATAAGCAGGATTGGCTTGGGTAGGCAAAGAATCATACTGCTGTTTCGTCAAAGGCCCCGGGATACTAAATTGATTATGCCCTCCCACGAGTAGCGCTGTAAATGTAGTTTGTTCAGTGACCGAAGATTGTAAGCCCATCGTGAGAATGCGTCGCTCGGCTTGCGAATTGGCGCGCCAACCGTCATAGGAATTTTGTGTATAACCTGCATAAAACTGGGTACTGCCTATCGTAGTACCGGTTCGTGCATGCCACTCTTTCAGGCCAAAACTTCCCGTTTTGGCCTGCATAACGGCGAAACGACCGCTGTTTGAAGGCAAAGTAGAAATATCCACAATACCTCCTCCGGCATTACCCCATACAGAAGACGCATTGGAACGAACAACTTCCATGCGGTCGACCATATTCATATCAATCAGATCCAGCGCTGTACGCCCATCCGGTTCGGTTAAGGGCAATCCATTAAGTAAAACGCGTATGCCACGCGAAGTGCCCGCATTGGAGCGATCCCCTGCACCACGTGTACCAAAACCGCGAATCGAAATGCGTAAATCGGTTCCACCCGAACGGGATTGCGCCAAAACACCAGGAATATGAATCATGGCATCATTCATACCAAATCCACGTTTGGTATCAAACTCTTTACGGTCAATAACGCTGACAGCCAGCGGCACTTCAATGATGGATTCGGGAACACGCGTGGAAGTGATCGTCGTACCTTCCAGATTATAAATTCGCGTACTGTCCTTATTTTGCCCAATGAGCAAAAATGGAAAGAAATGCGCTATCACAACCGCGCATAATAAACTATTTTTCATAGTACTCCTACCTGAGTAAATAAAAGAATGGAACCATGCAGCACACCCACATAAGCCATTCGGACTTATATCGTGATTTCTCCACACGGAAAATGAATTACTAAAGCCAATGTAGAGTACTAAAATTTGGCGGATGGAATGTAAAGGTTGGTATTTCCGGATACGGAGCTATAGGAAGCAGAGACCAAATTAGGGTAAACGCTTCATCGGCATAACTACCAATAAATGGCGATACGACTGTAAAAAATATTGGTTTGAGTTTAAGTTTAAATCGTTGATCGGCATCGCGTTTTGATTCTTCCTTAATAAAAACACTATGGGGCGAATCAGGATGACTTTTCGTTATGAATGTATCTTCATCGTTATCCGGTGCATCCCAATACAACACGACTTGCAAAGGCGAAAACCATAATCCCAGCAACGCGTACGGCTGACTTACCGCAAAAACGGTTGTTATCAATACCGGTAAAACGAGTGTGTGTTTAATAAGAAAAGCCCATCGCATGAACGAAATATAAAGCTATATTTATGTCGTGCAAATATGATTTATTGTTTTTGAAACTTTAAAATTCCGTTGATTTTTTTGATTAAGCCAGTATATTCCACTGTTCTTTGGAATGTCGTCCAACGGTAGGACAGTGGACTCTGGATCCATTAATCGGGGTTCGAATCCCTGCATTCCAGCACATAAATGCCCGATTTTGATCGGGCATTTACTTTTGTTACCTGCAATAAATTGCTTGCAATTTTCGACCTCGTTTTCTATCATAAACTATTGCGTCAAATATGTTCAATTTATCCCTTTTGGGAGGTGTTTTAGATGAATTTAGGAATGCCCGAAATAATCGTAATAGCTGTCGCCGTTCTTATTCTCTTCGGCGCGAAAAAAATACCCGAATTTGCTCAAGGTCTTGGTAAAGGTATTCGCGAATTTAAGCGTGCAATGAATGGCGCTGAAGATGAAATCAAAAAAGGTTTATCCGATAATCAGGAACGTAAACCCTAAGCTTATTTGACATGTTTTTCACTATCCCGATAGGCCGCATGGTGATCGGGATTTTTTTTGTATAACCATATTTAATCCACAATGCATAAAACTTTTTCTCAGATCTCTGAAGATTTAAAATCCGGCGCGACGAACTGCGAAACGATCGTTTCTCAATACCTTGATTCGATCAAATCTCAATCTGCTTTAAACGCATTTATTCACGTTTTGCCGTTCGAAAAAACCATAGCACGAGCCAAACATATTGATGCGAAAGTCAAATCGGGTCAGTATGGCCGTTTAGCCGGTATGGTCGTCGCTGTAAAAGATGCGATCGTCGTCAAAGATGAAAGCGCAACGGCCGGTTCACAAATTTTAAAAAACTATGTCTCCCCTTTTTCCGCAACGGTTATTGAGCGCCTTGAAAATGAAGATGCAATCGTCATCGGTAAAGCCAATATGGACGAGTTTGCGATGGGGTCATCCAATGAAAATTCATCATTTGGTCCCGCGCTCAATCCTTTAGATACATCGCGGGTTCCCGGCGGTTCATCCGGTGGCAGCGCCGTAGCGGTAGCCGCAGGACTTAGCACGACATCGCTAGGATCTGAAACCGGTGGATCGGTTCGTTTACCGGCCAGTTTTTGTGGTGTGGTCGGGCTCAAACCGACGTATGGGCGCATTTCGCGTTATGGCCTGATTGCGTTTGCCTCTTCCTTTGATCAGATCGGGCCGATGGGGCTTACGGTCGAAGATACGGCAAGGCTCACGCACACTATCGCCGGTATTGATCACCGCGACGCGACCAGCGCTTCTTCCCCCGTTCCTAATTACGCGGATGAATTAAAAAAAGGTGTCAAAGGACTTCGTATCGGTATTCCCAAAGAATATTTCGGACAAGGACTTGATCCTGAAATTCGTGCAGGTATCGAAAAGACAATTGAAAAACTAAGCAAAGAAGGCGCCGTGTTTAGTGATATAACACTGCCACATACAGAATACGGCATTGCAACATATTATATTCTTGTTACGGCGGAGGCCTCATCAAATCTTGCACGCTACGACGGGGTGCGGTATGGTCACCGCAGTACAAAGTCCGTTACGATGGCGGACATGTTTATCAAAAGTCGCAGTGAAGCCTTCGGTGAAGAGGTAAAGCGCCGCATCATGCTCGGTACTTATGTGTTGAGTGCAGGTTATTATGACGCGTATTACAAAAAAGCGCAGAAAGTCCGTACGCTAATCAAAAAGGATTTTACTCAAGTTTTTTCGCAAGGTATTGATTGTATCTTAGCGCCGACGTCACCGACGGTAGCGTTCAAGTTCGGTGAAAAATCCAACGATCCTTTGGCCATGTATTTATCGGATGTTTATACCGTTAATATCAATATCGCCGGTAACCCTGCTATCAGCGTACCGTGCGGCAAAAATTCGGAAAATATGCCTTATGGCGTACAGATCATCGGTAAAGACTTTGATGAAAGCATGTGTTTCCGCGTGGGTGCTGCGATCGAATCATTACGCTAGTCGGAGGCCGATGTTGTCAAAATTTCGTACATTTGCTTTGTTCAGTATCGTATTGTTTACTTGCTCTATTTCTGCTATCGACGCTCAAACTGCTCTACCCAAAGATAAAATCTTCAGGCAATTATATTTTCAGCCCGGAGATTGGGTAACCATCGGCGGTACGCGATATGCTACTTGTGTAGCTTCCACTTTTAACATGGCCTACATCGGTACACTGGGTGGCGTAATCCGATATGACATCATCCGACGTCAGTTTCTCTACCCGCTGACCATCAGTGATGGGCTACCCGAAAATGAAATCTTTTTGATCGGTGCAAATTCTCAGTCACAATTGGTCTGGATCATAACGCGCCATTTCATTTGCACTTTCAATCCCAATACATCGCGCGTACAAGATGTAACACCCATCGAATATCTGAATGTTCGCGATGCGTCAACTCTTGACGCGATAGGATTCGGTGCAGGTTCCGTTTGGCTGCGTTCGGAAGATCGGTATTGGAACTCCTCTCTTTCGTACCAATCATTTTCACCGTCAGAACTTCCAAAAAAAGAAACTATAGAATGGAATAACATCCCGACGTCATCGGAAATCGTTTCACGCTCCATTTTTGTCAGTAATGAATCCGGATATATATTCATACCCCATAGCAACCTTTTTCAAGATCGAGAGCTGCGCCAGTTTCCCATCACCGGTTATCTGCAAGATGTGAATTATAATACTTGGGTCACGACAGCGGGTGCCGGAGCTTGGTTTTCAAATAATGGTTCATCCATCTTATCGCCACTCAATTATGGACTCAACGCTTCGTCAGTCAAAGCGATGGCCTTTGATGGTGCTGATATGTGGATCGGTGCGACGGCCAATACTCTACCGGGACAATATCCGAGCGAACTATCCGGACTTACCCAATGGAATCAGAAAAACGACCACTTCACGTATTATTTCAGCAGCTTACATGATAACCTTGCTTTGAATGAAATCTCGGATATTGAAGCCGATGAAAATTATATTTGGGTTGGTACGACAAGTGGTTTGAATTATTTGAATAAAAAAAGCAACCAATGGACTATCGCTAAGACATACAGCGGTCTTAAGGACGATAACATTATAGAAATTGCTCCGTTTCAAAAAGGTATTATAGTAGCGACTGAAAACGGGCTGCATCGCAGCATACTCACCAAAAAAGGAATACAATTCCAGCCGCTCGAAATTCCTGACTTATGGAACCGGCATGTTTTAAAAATATTGCCCTCCGGAAACAGTATCTGGCTTGGCACGGATAACGGTATTTATCGTTTAGATTCCAGTTTTACTATTCAAAACCACTATACGGCCCTTGGTTATGACATACCGCTCAATTCATTGGTCAACCAAGTCGTACCGGCTATAACCGAAACAGCGAACAACTTATTTTTCATATCAACCCATAGTGTATTACGGTTTGACAAACATAAGAAGGAATGGGAATCCATGCCGATCAGCGGTTCGTATCTTCAATCCGGCGTATTTGACGCGATCGCCGACGAAGATAATCTTTGGATCGGTTTAGCGGATGGTGTTCTGCAATATGATTTTGAAATTCAGCGCTGGGCTTATTACAATAAAAAAGACGGCATCGGCGGGTATTCGGTGTATAAAATTTTACCCGACGGTGACTATGTTTGGTTTGCCACCGAAAACGGATTGACACAGTTTTACTGGAATGCCGAGCATTTACGAAGTCAAAAGTAGTTATTTGCCCGTAAGTTGACTTTCCGAATCTATCAAATATCCCGCCGTTTTTACGATTTCTTCTCCAGCCGTAATGCCTGAAAGTACCGTATATTGATCGCCAACTTTTTCACCAAGTATTATTTCGCGCCGCTCAAAGTGATGGGGCGATGTCATCACCCATGTCAAAGCACGTTTGCCGGTAAGAAGCACCGCCGTTTCAGGTATAACCGGTAATTCCGGTAAAGAAGATTCAACAGTCATTTGTCCGTACATTTTAGGCCGCAAACGATAGTCTTTATTATTGAGTTCGATTCGTACTTTGATCGTGCGGGATACGGGCTCTATAACAGGATAAATAAGTGTGATGGTACCGGTGAATTTTTCATCGGGATAGGTATCCAACCGAATTGTTACAGTGCTATGCAATTTTAAAAAACGCGCTTCGGATTCGAATATATCCGAAACTCCCCAAATCAAACTCAGGTCGGCCATATCATACAAAATCGTTCCTTCATTGACATAGGCGCCTTCGGTGATTTTTTTTTCGATCACTGTACCACTATAAGGGGAATGATAAATAAAGTTTTGTTTAATTTCGCGCGTGCGCCGAAGCGTTTCCAACTGATCCGAAGTAACTCCCAATAATCGAAGCTTTGTCTCAGCGGCTGAAAGCATCTGATTTGTATAGGATTGTCCTTCTTTATTATTTAACAGAACAACAAAATCATTTTGCGCCTGAACGAGCTCCGGGCTATATATTTCAAACAGTGCCTGACCGGCTTCGATACGATCCCCTGTTTTGGCTACGTATAGCTTTTCAATGCGGCCGCTAAAGCGTGCTGCGATAGCTTTACGTAGATCTTCGGCAAATTCTAACGTTGTAAAACCAGTAATCGTTTTTTTTAGTTTGGACGTACGGACTGTCATCGTTGTAACTTGGGCCGAACGCATTTGATCAGGATTAAGAAATAAACTATGGTGCATTGTATCGGCAGCGGATTCCACACGCGTTTTTTTCACTAAATCCATTTGACAAATAGGACAAACTCCCGGCTTGTCGGATGTCACTTCTTTGTGCATAGGGCAATAATACAAATCGGCATGATCGGAATGAGACTTGTTATTCTCTTTCGATGTGCATCCGCTGATCGTGAGCGACAATATGCTGAGTACAATCAATATGTAGGGCGTCATATAATTTTCCTTCGTTTTAACTTTCTTTGATCCAATGAGCCATTTTGGATTTTTTTAGTGTTCCTTTGCTTAAAGCTCTTTCTTTCATAATCGCGAATAAAACCGGTGTTACGATCAAAACGTGTATCGCCGATGTGATCAGTCCTCCAATCATTGGTGCCGTCAGCGGCTTCATCACATCCGCACCGGTTCCCGTTGACCACATTATCGGCACCAACCCAATCAAAGCCGTACCGACCGTCATCAATTTAGGTCGCAATCGCAATACACTGCCTTCAATCGTTGCTTCATAAACATCCTTTTGAGTTATAACTCCATTTTTAGATTGTAAACGACGATCCAAAGCCTCATGAAGATAAACCACCATGATAACACCCGTTTCTGTAGCGATACCATATAACGCTATGAAACCAACCCATACGGCTACAGAAAAATTATAACCGAGTATAAAATTCATGTACACTCCGCCGATTAAAGCAAACGGGACCGAAAGCATGACAACAAGAGCTTCTATGGGATCTCGCACCGTAAAATAGAGTAATAAAAAAATCAAAATAAAAACGATCGGGATAATAATCATCAACGTACGCTGTGCGCGAATCTTATGTTCGTACTGGCCGCTCCACTGATATGTATAACCCTCAGGTAGCTTTAGTTCGGATTGAATCAAAACTTTTGCATCTTCGACTACATGATCCAAATCTCGGCCTGCTGTATTCATATAGACCACGGAACGAAGCATCCCGTTTTCACTGTTAACCATTGTAGGTCCCTGATTGACTTTGACTTCGGCTAACTGACCCAACGGTAAAAAAATGATGTCTTCATTCACATCTGAGAGTAGCGATTGGCGAATCGGTTCAGATGCAGCATCGGTATTTTGCGTCATCGAAGCCGACATTGATTTTTTTGTGTTTTCATACAAGACATTTTCAATTGGTGTAGCTGAAACCATCGTATTGCGTGGTCTAATGGGAATCCACAATTGTTTTAATGCCTCGGTGTTATCGCGCCATTCGCGTCCAAATCGAGCGCGTATGGGAAAACGCATTCGACCATCCAACACTGTGCCGATATTTTGTCCGCCGATCGCCATTTCTATAATCTCTTGCAAATCACCACTTTTAAATCCTATGCGTTGGGCGGCTTCAGGTTTTATGGTAATATCCAGGTAATATCCATTCTGCCCTCGTTCGGCCACTACATCACTCGCACCATGCACTTTTTTAAGAATTTTTTCAGCTTCGATGGCATAATACTCCAGCGTATCGGCATTATTACCCAATATTTTAAAACCCACGTCGGTACGTACACCTGTAGCAAGCATGTTGATACGATTAACAATAGGTTGTGTCCATCCGTTGCGGACGCCCGGTATCTGTAGTTTAGAATCTAATTCCTGAATGATATCTTTTTTTGTAATACCGGGGCGCCAATCTTTTTTGTCTTTTAACAAAATGATCGTTTCGATCATACTAATCGGTGCATTATCGGTGGCCGTTTCAGCACGACCGGCCTTACCTAAGACGTGCGCCACTTCAGGTACGCTTTTGATCAATCGATCCTGTATCGTCAGAATTCGATTAACTTCCGTAAGCGAGGCATTGGGCAGTGTGACCGGCATGTACAAGATCGAGCCTTCATCCAAAGGCGGCATAAATTCCGATCCCATATTTACGATCATCGGTATCGTAATAATAAGCGCGATGACGTTAAGTGATAAAGTAATTTTACGATACCGTAATACCCAGTGAATGATAGGTTCGTAGAGTTTGATAAAAAAATGCGTTACAGGATTTTCCTTTTCAGGTCGGAATTTTCCGCGCATCAAAAATGTCATAAGTACCGGTATCAGTGTCAAAACAACAGCGGCCGACGCCAGCATAACAAAGGTTTTTGTAAAAGCGAGCGGAGCAAAAAGTTTACCCTCTTGACCGGTAAGCATAAACACCGGCAAAAAAGAAACAAGGATGATCAGTTCGGAAAAAAATATGGCGCGCCCGACTTGTTTAGCCGACTGTAGAGCAATGGCCTGATAATCCTCGGTTAGCAGCTTTCCTTTAGTCTCCAGCGCCTGGGCGATGTTACGATAGGCGTTTTCCACCATCACGATGGATGCATCCACTATCACGCCGATTGCGAGTATGATGCCCCCCAGACTCATAATATTGGCATGTATATCAAAAATGCGCATCAAAATAAATGACAGCAGAATGGATACAGGGATTTCGATGATAATACGAAGTATGCTTCGTGCATGAAGCAAAAACACGGCTACCATAAGCGAGACCGTCAAGGCGGCTTCGAATAATGCCCGATTAAGCGTTTCGATTGATTGCTCGATAAGCACACTGCGATCATACGATGGTTTGATGACAACGCCATGCGGCAATCCCGGTGTGATTTCATTTATTTTTTTCTTTATACGATCAATCACGGCTTTCGCGTTTTCGCCGCTGCGCATGACTACGATTCCGCCGACGGCTTCGCCTTCACCGTCCTTTTCCAATGAGCCTCTTCGAATATCACCACCGATCTGCACATCAGCTATTTGCCCAAGCATAACAGGTATCCCGCTGCCATTATTTCGTAATACGAGATTACGAATATCGCTCTCCGTACGAATATACCCTTGTCCGCGTACAAAATATTCTGCGCTGCTCCATTCGATAATCTTGCCGCCTACTTCATTATTATTGCGTTGAAGCGCTTGGGTAACATCCATTATATCTATTCCAAACGCCCGCATTCGTACCGGATTCAAGTCTATCTGATATTGTTTGACATGCCCCCCTATACTTGCCACTTCGGCGACCCCTTCAACGGAGGAAAGTTGATACCTGATATACCAATCTTGTATGGATCGCAACGTTCCTAAATCTTGTTCGTCGCCCTCGACCGTATACCAGTAAATATGACCGATACCGGTGCCGTCCGGCCCCAATGTAGGTATCGCATCTTTAGGCAACGATCCGCGAACCGTGCTCAAACGCTCCTGGACGCGCGAACGGGCAAAATAGATATCCGTATTATCATCAAAAATCACAAACACAAACGACATACCGAACATGGAACTGGCGCGTACAGCCTTGACGTGAGCAAGCCCTTGGAGTGCTGTAACCAGAGGAAATGTCAATTGCTCTTCGACAACTTGCGGCGAGCGACCCATCCATTCCGTATAGACGATAACTTGATTTTCAGATAAATCCGGAATTGCGTCAACGCTCATTTCCCTAAATGAATAAATGCCATATAACGAAATGGATACATAAGCAGTAAGTACCATCCAACGATGGCGGGCGCTCCAATCAATGATATTTTCAATCATGACGCACCTCAGTTCTCACATTTGACATACCTATGGTTTTATAAAAATCAGCCTCGGCTATTTTACTACCGGCCAATGCCATGACCAAATCATCTTTCGCCATATAAATCATCCGCAACATAGACAACAACATTGCGGTATCAGCTTTGCCTGTCTGAAAAGAAATCATCATAGATTGGTAAGCCGCTTCATAATGCGGGAGAATCCGTTGTTCGATTTGTTCGGCCTGACGGCGCGATGATTTTATCCTTTCGATAGCTGACCGCGCTTCAGAAGTAATCATGATCTTCATGTTTTCTATTTCCATGGCGCCATGTTTTATATGCATGTCCAATTCCTTGATCCGTGCATCCAGTGACCCTCTTGACCAAGGTGCAAAGGGAATATTAGCACTGAACATCAGAGACCAATAATTTTTTCCCATGCTCATATCTTTATACATGCCTCTTACCATGATATCCGGAAACCATTCGCGATGTGTCGCTTTTTTTTCAGCAGTAAACATCGCGATTTCATGATTCATACCCTGAATTTCAGGTTTTTTAGGCAGAGTATGTTGTATTAATGTATCCAGCACTACGGAAAAATTATTCGTCCAGTCCACAGGAATTGAATCCGGCCACCGGATTTCATTATTTCCCAAGACCCCATTTAACATGGATTCCGTAGCCCGACGATCTTTCTCCAGTTCGAACGCCTTATTTTCTAAAGCTAATCGCTCATTTTCGATTTGTAATATATCGGCTTGTGTTATTTGCCCGACTTCGTATCGTTTCAATGATAACTGTAATAATTGCTCCAATGTTCGTTGTGCATTAGCGTTATTACGCCTTCGTTCGTTAATCATACATAATTCAAAAAAAGCCACACGCGCATCACGTTCTATGTTTAATTGGGCGCTTGCGATCATTGTTTTTTGAATTTCTGCTGTATAATGCGCGGCCTCCGACATGGCATCGAGTTTTCCGGGCCAAGGTATCATTTGTTGTATAAAATAATCTGTTTCCATATTCCCTTTGACCGGGATAGGAAAATTGCTCGCCGGCATTTGAAATAATTCGAATCCCACATCCGGTGCCGGCCATGATCTCTTTTGTTTAGCTTGAAAACGATACGCTTCATAATTGTGCTGTATCGCGTGAATTTTGGGATGATGTTGTATGGCCTCGCGAATAAGACTGTCTATCAATACCTGCGTGTGAACCTGAGGTATCTCCAAACTTGCGAGACCGATAATAAGCGCTATTTTTTTTAACGATTCGAACATAATTTCTCCTCAACAAAATGAATAACGGCTAAATACTATGATTTAGCATAGATTCAGTTTAATCGGAAAATTCTAAATGCGGAATGTACTGAGGAAAGCGTTGGTGTCTGAAGCCGTATTGGCAGGTGGATGTTGATGGGAAAAAACGAAAATAGAATTCTTATGATATACTTGATCAAAGGCGGTTTGGAATACGAAACTCAACAATGCATGCGTTTGCTGCACCGAGCTGGTTTTGAGTGTTTCTATAGGCAACGAAACACCACGCTCCGGCAAAACGCTCATCATTCCCGGACAACGGCATGATTTATAAGCAGCCATTTGAAGTGAATTGCTTGTGCCGGCCATAGTCATAGAAGACTGGCAGCAAGACATCGAATTTGTTTTTGTTGAATAGCATGTCCCGGTAATACGGGCATTCACTAAACAACCGGTCAGCCAAACCAGCGCCAGAAGAACAGACAAAATCTTATGTAGGCTTTGCTTATTCATATGTTTTAAAAATACCCTGGAAAACCTGCGGAATCAAGCACTTTCCAATGCGAATCATGAATATTATTTTTTACGATTTGTACCACATTCATATCGGACCACTGAGGATCTTTTTCAGCACACAAACGCGTAAATGATTTGATCCATTCGGAAACACCGACAATATCATCCCCATTCAGCTGGATCGGTTTTAATGCCGTTGTTTTACCCCGCTGGTCTACCACGAAATATCCGAGGGTATTCCATTTGTTCACATGTGCGAGTTGCGCACGGCGAAAATAATTTCCTACTTTCGCTTCGCCCATAGATTGCCCTACGTGCATGGTAGCCGCATTTAATGCCGCAATTACTACATCGGCCGGTATGGATACAGCTTTATTCCCTACGGAAACAGGTGTCGAGACTCCTTCTTTGGATGACATAGTTGACTTAGCATCCGACCGCAACGATTTGGTCAGTGCATCCAAGGTTAATAATTGTTGATTGATTTCAAATGTTCCGTTTTGCCAAGACATAAGTTCGTCAATGGCGGCATCGTCTTTTTTATCGTCAAGTGATACTTCCAGCAACTCACCTTTTCTGTACGTCAATTTCCCGCGACGGTTTTCGTGCGTTACAATCAATTCACCCGTCAGCGAATTGGCCTCACAAAAAGCAATCACATCTATCAAAGGTTTTTCTTCTAATTTTCCAACGGGCTTATTTTCACGGCGCGTATCAAGATCAGCTTTCACCTCATGGCCTTGTTGAGGTTGAGGCCTGGTCTGGTGACGTGCTTCGATTTTGGAGAGAACCATTTGTACGCGCGCAATGACCTCTTTGATGCGAATCGGCTTGGAAATATAGTCTTCTGCGCCCAATTGAAGGCCTTCGATAATATGATCGTTATCCGTAGCCGCCGTCAAAAAAATAACCGGTATCTGATTATAATACGGATCCTTTTTTAAACTTTGCAAAAGCTGAAATCCATTCATCGCCGGCATAAAAATATCGCTGAGTATCAAATCTACATTTTGATTTTCTACAACCTTGAGCGCTTCAGAGCCGTCAGAAGCGGAAAACGTTTTGAACCCGTTTTGTTGAAGGGCCATTTCGCAAATAAGACGGATGCTTTCTTCGTCGTCAACCACAAGGATGCGTTTCTTTTCTGTCATTGATTTTCCATGTATCGTTGGGTGATTTCCAATAATCTTTTGGTTTCTACGGGTTGCTCAATGATTTCATAAATACGCGCCTGGATTTTGAGCGCCATGATATGATGGGGCTGTTCGTTTAATACCGATGCGGTGATTTCTAACGCATCTTTGTATAACTGGTACCGCATATAGATGGTGGCGGTCAACAACTTTTTTAATACCGGATTTTCCGTTAACTCAATAGCGTCATTGCTTTCCCGCAGTGCATTTTCAAATTCAGCACGATCTTCTTTATTCATTACATAAAACCAAACACTCTCTGTTGCTTCATTGATATTCTCATTCACCGCTTCCGTAAACCAAAAATATTTAATGCCGCGCTCCATATTCATTTCGTTACGAAATGTAAATGAATTACCAAGCACCGTCTCTTCAAAAGAGTAATCATTTTCATATGATCGTAAATGAACAACAAATTCAGATGCGCCTGTTATTTTATCAGGGATATGGCGCCATATCAATTGCGTTGGAATATCTATAAGCCGCGTATTACGTGGAGTTATTGCAGATAAAGAAGCCTCTGTATCACTTCGATAAATTTGTTTGGAATAATGAGACTGGGCTTTGGAAAACCACGATTGGGTGGTCGCATGTTCAGCGAACATAGCCATAATTTCTTTACGCAATGGTTTTAGATCGGGCACATTAAATTTTTTTTTATATTCTTTCACCGACCCATCCGCCCAAAAAACTTTACAGTAATCCCCTTGCCCAAGATTAACGGCATCTCCTTTATAGAGTAAATCGCCTTGTTTGATAACTTTATCGCCTTTGGTCTCAATACTAGCACGCAAATATATTACAATGCCGAGTGGTTCATTTTTATTTTCTTGTTGTGCAAAAATAGAACCGGTAAACATTGCCAACATTACAAGATTCTTAAACGCCATAACTGATCATTCCCTGTGATTCGTTAGGTTTTTTAAAATCGAAATCTCCGGAAAACCGGTTGTTGTGATTTGATTTGTATTTAGAGTAAATTCCAATTCGCGATATTCTTCATCAATGTGAGCTTGATAAGCAATGTACCGATCCGTTAAAAAAAGCACGCGTTGATTGGCTGAACTGCGCCATAAACGATTAACGTTTAATTCCCGTTTATATTCTCCGTCCACTAATATATCCAAAGCTTCTAACAAAGACACATAAAAATTACCCTTTGTTCGTATTTCCTCCACAGTAAAACCTGAATAACTCATGATGGTCAGATTTTGCTTACGCAAAAGTTGCGCAACTTCGGTAAGGCCTTCTGCATAAGCAAACGGTTCACCGCCGCTGAATGTTACGCCTTCAATATCGTGAAAACCGTGAGTGGCTTTCGAAATCATCGTTACGAGTTCTTTGGCAGAAACCGTGTTTGTTGATTTTTCAAATGATAAGAACTCCGGATTCCAGCAACCCGGGCATCGTTTAGGGCAACCCTGAACCCACACTACGCAACGCTTTCCTGGACCGTTTACCTCAGATACGGGTAATATTTTGGCAACGGAGATCATTGCAATAAAAAAAGCTTATTCTCACGAATAAGCTTTATAATATGATTGTTACTATTTCTCATGATTCGATAATACCACGGCCTGTTTTGGTAATACGCCCCACGTTTTTAAGATCTTCATAAATGGAGTCCAAAATACCATTGATAAATTTTGAACTTTTATCCGTGCTATAACGTTTGCTGATTTCGATCATCTCATTAATAGATACCTTCGGCGGAATGTCTTCAAAAAACAATATTTCACAAAGAGCCATGCGCATCAAAATACGATCAATGAGGGCTATTCGTTCAAATTCCCAATTTTGAGCTCTTGCTCGGATCAGCATATCCATTTCCGTTTGATGCGCGATAGTTTGTTGCACAAGAGTGTGAATAAATTGCGTAGCTGGCTCCGTAAAATTATCACAGACATCATCAAACACTCGCTTGATATTGTCTTGAGTCATTTCATAAGCATACAATGCTTTTAAAACCGTTTCCCGGGCTTCACGGCGACTGTTTTTAGGTGTCGTGTTTTTACCGGGTTTCGCTCCATCATCCGCAAGCAATGGGTTCATACGTTCCAATAATGCCAAAGATCAAATTATAAATTTATTTATCGTTCTATACGTTTTAAAACCGACTCCGGTTGTGTCACATAATGACATTTGATATGCCCGATTTGACGAATGCGCTCTTCAGCGATGCGATTGGAAGCTTCATGCGTTGAAATATTCTCTCTTTCGGCAAGCTCCAATATCTTTTTCATAATATCGCAAATGCCTTTAGCTTGTGCCAATGCTTTTTCCTGATTGTATCCTTCAAGTTCGTTATAAACATTGATAAGCCCTCCGGCATTGATCACATAATCCGGAGCATACGTTATTTTTTTCGCCAAAAGCATCGCACCATGTCGGGCCTCATCCTGAAGTTGATTATTGGCCGCTCCGGCGATAATCTTGCATTTCAAGCGCCCGATAGTATCATCATTGATAATCGCACCCATCGCACAGGGTGAAAAAACATCAACGTCCGCATCGTATATCTTATCCGAATCAACGTACTCAGCACCGAACTCACTGACCACACGTTTGACGCGTTCTCCATCCACATCGGTTACGACGAGTTTTGCACCTTCATCATGAAGATGTCGCACCAGATAATATCCGACATGACCCAAACCTTGTACAGCGATTCGTAAACCTTTCAACGATTGTGTACCAAAAACTTTTTCTGCGCAAGCTTTGAGACCGCGATACGTTCCTAAAGCCGTTACCGGCGAAGGGTCACCGCTGCCGCCTTGAGCACGCGATATGCCGGTTACATACCGGGTTTCCATGCGAATCCATTCCATATCCGTTACGCTCGTTCCCACATCTTCGGCCGTGATATAGCGGCCGCCTAATCCCTGAATAAAACGACCAAATGTACGAAACAAAATTTCGTTCTTATGTTTTTTCGGATCACCGATGATAACGGCCTTACCGCCACCCAGATTCAATCCGGCTACGGCCGCTTTGTAGGACATACCGCGAGATAACCGAAGTACGTCATTAAGCGCCTCTTCCGTCGTCGCATAAGGATACATTCGGCAGCCTCCAAGAGCAGGTCCCAAAGTTGTATCGTGAATCGCTACGATGGCACGAAGGCCGCTTGCTTTATCGCTAAAGAAAACGACTTGTTCGTGTTCCTTTTCTTCTATCATTTCAAAAGTGCGCATGACGTATTCTTTCTTAAATTCCGCGCGAGATTAACCTAAAACATTACGAGCAATTACGACGCGCTGAATTTCGGAAGTGCCTTCATAGATTTCGGTTATTTTGGCGTCTCGCATAAAACGTTCTACCGGGTATTCTTTGGTGTAACCATAACCACCATGCATTTGTACCGCTTGTGTAGTAACCCACATTGCGGTTTCCGATGCAAAAAGCTTCGCCATGGCCGCTTCTTTACCAAACTTCTGACCTTGATCTTTCAGAGTGCATGCGCGGAATAACAATAATTTGGCGGCATCAATACGCATGGCCATATCGGCGATTTTAAATTCGTTGGCTTGAAATTTGGCTATCGGTTGCCCAAATTGTTCGCGGGCTTTGGTATATTTCACAGTTTCTTCCAATGCCGCTTCCGCAATGCCGATCGCTTGTGCGGCAATACCGATACGACCGCCATCCAAAGTTTCCATGGCGATTTTGAAACCGAGGCCTTCCTGACCGAGAAGATTTTCTTTGGGTACTTTGCAGTTTTCGAATACGAGTTCTGTCGTATCCGAAGCGCGGATACCCAGTTTATTTTCTTTTTTACCGACTTTAAAACCCGGGAATGATTTATCAACGATGAACGCGCTGATGCCTTTGGTCTTGTTGGATTTGTCCGTACGTATAAAACATACCACGTAATCGGAATGATAACCGTTGGTCACCCATAACTTAGTACCGTTGACGATGTAGTGATCACCTTTATTTTCCGCAAAACAAATCAGACCTGCCGCATCGCTGCCGGATACGGCTTCCGAGAGTGAATACGCACCAAGTGCACCGCCCGTTGCTAGCGGTTTTAGATACTTTTCCTTTTGTGCATCGGTTCCGTATTTCTCAATATTAAAACAAACTAAAGAGTTGTTGACCGATGCGATAACAGCCGCCGAAGCGTCGGCTTTGGCTAATTCCATGATCACATGAACGTACGAAATTGTATCCAAACCGGCGCCGCCCCATTTATCATTGACCATCATACCCATGAAGCCAAGTTCGCCCATTTGTTTGATCACATCTTTAGGAAAAAACTGTTTTTCATCACGTTCGGCAGCATGAGGAGCCAAATGTTCCTGTGCAAAATCGCGGGCCGTCTGGCGAATCATTTCCTGTTCTTCAGAGAGTTTAAAATCCATGACAAGATCCTTATCTTAAACGTGTATGATGGTATAGCAATAACGCCGCGAATATAGAGAAGCAGTCGAGAATAAGCAAGAATTTCTTTGCTGCTCCATCGCGCTTCGGCAATAAAAAAGCCGCCATTTCAGGCGGCTTGATGTATAAAAAATCATATTGCCAATTCTTTATCGGCAACCCAATAGTTAAAATGTTTTTGCCAGTATTCCACCCATTCTGTCGTGATTTTGGAACCGCGTTGATGCTCATTCCAGATTTGCGCGGCAATTTCATAATTGGTTTTTTGTTCTTTGGTCTTCCATCCCAATTCATACGCTTCGCCGGCTAATTTTACACCCGGACGGTTATTTCCGCTTTTGATTTCCAAGCAAGCTTTACGTTGCATGAAGTGCGCCATGTGCTTCGTCGTCGTATCACCTTTAGCTTGTTCTTCGGCGATCACCTCATCAATACGCTGAATCGCTTGTTTGTAGTCCTGCATCATCTCAAGTGCATCAAATACGCATTCCTGCGTCAAAAAATAATGCTGTTTGGTATCATCGTGATCTTTGAGATCTTTGACCAGATTCAAAGCCGCATTGTAATACTCAAACGATTTACGATAATCTTTGGCGACAAAAGCCTCACGGCCTTTATCCATGTGTTGTTTGTACTCCTCATTCATGGTATCAAACTCCCTGATTCACATAAAAAACATATAGATTAAAAATTGAGTGATAATGTACAAGAAAAGGAAGGTCGCATGCAAGAACGTATTTTTAGTGTTTCAAAAACCGTTCGGCCAGTGCCAGATCCTCGGGCGTCGTGATTTTTATATTATCATAGTGACCTTCAACGATTTTTACGGCATGACCTAAGCGTTCGATCAGCATAGCTTCATCGGTTCCGTAGTATTTTTCAGCATACGCTTTATCGAAGGCACTCCGTAATAACGAATATTGAAATGCTTGCGGTGTCTGTACATTCCACAGAGTATTGCGATCAATAGTACGCGCAACAAAACCATTTGCGTCTTGTTGTTTGATCGTATCCTTCGGTCTTACAGCCAGTATTGCGGCCGGATATTCGACGGCTATTTCGATAAGCTCATCTATTTTGTCGGCACGTACACACGGACGCACGGCATCGTGAACAAGCACAATATCTGATTCCTTGACCGCTTTTAGGCCTTCGTAAACACTGTCTTGTCGTTCTGCGCCGCCGGGTACTAATGTATGAACGCGACTAAAGCCGTACGGGCCGATGATTTCTTCTTGAACAAACGGTATCCACTCATTTTGCAGTACTAATATGACTTCATCCACATAGATCGCATGATGAAATTTTTCGAGGGTATGTACAAGAATAGGTTTCCCGTGGACTTCCAAAAATTGCTTTTTGGAACCGGCGCCCATACGTTTACCGATGCCGGCCGCCGGTAATATGGCTGTAACTTTCTTCCCTTTGATCATATCATCCTTTAACCGCAACTATATCGCCCATTCGAAATCCTTTTTCGTCGCGGCGTACACCGGACATAGCGGTCTCCGGATCATGTTCGAAAAATAATATCCACCGGTTTTCGAATGCGCGAATCAATATGTCCTTTTTTTCCGCTATGGTTACCAAAGGTTGATTATCATACGCCATCACGTAGGGTACGGCGATATGTGTCGTCGTCGGAATCAAATCACCGCAAAAAAAGACCGTATGCTGCGCATCATGGATAATAGGAAGTTGCTGATACGGCGAATGCCCATTGGCTATAAAAAAAGTAATATTGGGGAAAATACCGTCGATTTGTTCGATCAATTGCAACTGACCTGATTGGACAAGCGGCTCGTAATCCGGTTTCAGAAAGCTGGCACGATCTTTTTCAGATGCTTTTTCACCCCATTCGTAATGTTTTTTTTGAACATAATATTTGGCGTTGGGAAAAGCGGCGACGATCCGACCTTGTTCATCCATTTTGGTAGAACCGCCCGCATGGTCAAAATGTAAGTGCGTCAGAATGACATCCGTAATATCGTTTGGCGTGAGATCGTATTTTTGCAACGATCGCTCCAGTGTGTAAACCGAATGATCAATGCGATACATGGAAGCAAATTTTTCATTATATTTATTACCGACACCGTTATCTATCAGTATTTTTTTCCCATCATCGGAAACGAGCAATAAACAACGCATTGCCAGCGTAATGCGATTTTGTTCATCGGCCGGATTGGTTTTATTCCACAGATTTTTAGGCACTACACCAAACATCGCACCGCCGTCTAGTGCAAAACGACCCGTTTCGACCGGATGCAAATGGTACGCTCCTATTTTGGTATCTACCTTCATACCGTTTCTCCTTCTTGCGTACGAGGTTGTTTATAAATATGACAGGTATTTCGTAAAATACTTTTAGAAATATCGTAGCGCTTATGTTCGTCCAGTATATTGAATTCGCGGCTCATAAGCCCAAATCCTTCATCATAGCCCACCATAACTGTCGCAGCAAAATTTATCGTTTCCAGCGCCAGTTCGCGCAAATGTACACAACCGTCGCTACCGCCGATGCGCCGGCTAATCTCTTTAGTGATACCCCGAGTGACTTGCAGACCGATCAAAAGTTTTGCTTTCTCTGTTACTCCGGGGCATGCTGAATGCGGATGATTAGCCATTTCCATCTTGGAACTCACGATATACCGAGTGTGCGGATCGATCTGAATATTAAGTCTCAATAAATGATACGGGTCTAAAAAAGTCGCTTCTAGCATGACGTTCCCGTTTTCCAGTTCAAACGCGGATATACCAATATCTCTCTTGGATACTAAGCGTTTTACCGGACTCGGGTCTGCCGGTTTGAATACCGGCGCTATCGTTTCACTCATAATTACTAATCCTATTACCAGTTAGAATAATTAACTTCACACAATACGGATTCAAAATCATTAAAGATGATTTTTTTGGGTTCCAAAGGCAACAACGGCAGATCTATTTCAGATTGCGGACCCTTTACTAATAAACGCATCCGCGCTTTCCGGTTATCGCCGAAATCAATAGTTATGGGAATAAACATTTGAAAATTTTCACCTGCATTTTCCTGACGAATACGACAGCGTACTTTGAATTTCCCGTTCTCTGTTTGTTTTGTAGTGTATGCAAATTCATATTTTGGTAAATCTGTCCCATGAATCCATTGATCAAAAAACCATGCCATGTCCGTTCCAACATGCTTTTCGACAATTCTTTTAAAGTCGTCGGTAGTGGCTTTTTTCCCGTAATACGTCTCAAAATAATCTTTCATCATCGCAAAAAAACGATCCTCGTTCATCGTATTGAGATCGAGCATCATGTTGCGTAGCATATGTAATACCCACATACCTTTGCTATAGATGACTAAACCGTAATCGCCGCGCGTAGAGCTTGAAGACGTCCGGTATCCGAGCGATATGGGACCGGCCTCTTGTCCGTCAACAAATATACCCTTACGATTTTTAAAAATACGCTCCTTGGTGATATTTAAAAACCGAAAAAATTCTTTATTGTCCGATAAACTTTGCTGTACGTACAACATACCGCTGTATTCGGCGAAGGCCTCACTCAACCATTGATCGTGATACGTGTCAAAATCAACACCGATCCCCCACCACTGATGCGCTACTTCGTGCGCACGTATCCACTCGTCAACGCCATCATCGTCATTGGAGTTGAAAACAGATGCCGAAATATTAACCAACCCGTCATAGGCTTCGCTATGTGAATAAGAATATTCTGCGGCGACGAGTTTACCTATAGGTAGTGAACCAAATTTCTCTTGAAAAAACATGTAACTATTGGCTACATCCGCCATGACTTGCTTTTTTACATCTTTGCCGTTGCGGTCATAACGAAACACCATGTGAATATCAGGAATGCGTTCGTCTTTAAAACGAATATCCTTGTAAACGCCCATATTAAATGTCACATGACGTGTCGGTTGGCGGGTTATCCATTGTACGGTAGTCGTTTTTTTATTTTTTTCTATTTCCCGTTCAGTGCCATGTGAGACCAGCATATAGGTGGAAGGATATGTGTACGTAATATCAAAACTGAATCGATCATGGCGCCCGGTAAATCCGGCCGGATACCAATCATCGGTTGCTTTGAAATAAACATAATCTCCTTCACGCTCTAAAAACTTTCCATGATAAAAAATTTCGACACGTATCGGTTCTGTTTGTTCGGCAACGGAAGCTGTGTTTATCCATATTGGCGAACTTTCAAAGCGTTCGAATCCGTCATCTTTAGCTACGGGAGCATGAAAAAGAACATGACGCCCATTGATTTTTACAGAATCTACGGACAACCGATAATATAAGAAAAACCGAATCCAGTTAACCGGATTGTTCAATCGCATGGTCAATTGCGCCGATGTTTGGGATGACAAATTTTCGTTAATCGTCATGCGCATGTTATAATCGGAGATTTTAAAATCATTTTTACGTTCCGTACGCAAAAAATACGGAACCGAGTTATCCGGAATCATAGGAAATTTACTAACAATCTCCTGATAAAACCCTTTCCCTTGATTTCGAATGCGGCGACCGAGTGTCACGTGTTCGCCATCGTTAACCGTCGGATCAATTTTATAAATCAAAGGGTCATCACGCCATTTCGACAAAATCGTAGTAGATGATCCTAAATCGTTAGCAGATAATGTGGAAAAAACGGATAAAAAAATCCCCTGCTTACGTCGGTTGACAAGGTCATTCATTAGCTCCGTATGCTGATCTACATATTCGCCGTATGGATCGGCTAAATATTTAACGGCGGACTCACAATACAGTGCGGCATTTTTTAATTCATCTTCAGCTAAAGTTACCGGTTCATTCCTATAAATCCATTGATCCGTACTGTCCGTAAAGACAAAAAACAGATTAGTAAATTCTTTGCTGAGCGTTGATGTACCCAGAAATCGTGACAGGTTTTTTTGTTCGATATCGCCCGGCGGTGTCAGTTCAAATTCACCGGTACCCAAAAACAGAGCCATGATCGTATTTCCGGAAAACGGTTTCGCCGTATAGATGAAGCCGTTTTTTAATACGAACTTTGCACGATCGCGCGTTAAGGTGTAATTAGAAACTTTGTAGGCTTGACTGGTTAGCTCGGGATGAAGCAGATAATAATTAACGCTGTCGGCTGTTGTCTTTGATACTACATCATTTTGCGCTGACCACAGTGAAGAAAATCCTACATAAAATACGATGAGAAGTACTCTTAACATTGTTCCCTCAAACGTTGTTAAAAATTAGGCCATAAGGCCGTTATGATCAAAAAAAGGATTAAATTTTTTTTCAAAACCTACTGTTGTTTCCGGCCCGTGCCCCGGATATACCGTCGTCTCCTCAGGAAGTGTAAAAATATTCTGGCGAATTGAGTTGATCAGCGTGTCAAAATCGCCTCCGGGCAAATCCGTTCGCCCGATGGAACCGTTAAAGAGCACGTCCCCGGCGATGAGTATGTGTTGCGCCGCAAAATAGAAACAAACACTGCCCGGAGAGTGGCCGGGTGCATGAAAAATCTTAAAGGATAAATCACCAAGCCGCATATCCGCCGGAGGGTTAAAATAAAAATCGATATCGGGTACGCGTCCGACTTTCAGACCAAACATAGCCGCTGATTGGGGCATACGCTTGAGCACGATCTCATCTTCACGATGCAGATAAAACGGAATACCGAAATGGTCTTTGAGGCTTTGTACGGCACCGACGTGATCAATGTGAGCATGAGTATTGATGATATACTTAAAACGAAGGCCTGTATTTTCCATAGCCGTGATAATACGCGGCGCTTCATCGCCCGGATCAATGACGGCGCCTTCGCGCGTTGCGGGATCGCCGATGATATAACAGTTTTCCTGAAAAGGGCCGACGGTGAGCGATTGGAGGATCATGTTATTTGAGGAAATTGGTGAACCACTCCTGCGTGAGGCTGATAGCCTTTTTCAGCTCGGGCGTCGGGCCTGTAAAAGGATGCACCGCGCCATAGGTATGCGTCGCTTGTGGTATGATTTCTATGCGGGAGCGGGAAAGATGTAATTGATCGAAAATCTGACGTGATTCATTGACCGGTACGCTTTCATCATTCTCGCCGTGAATCAGCATGGTAGGTGCATCCAAACGAGAAGCCGATTTGACAATGCTGAGGCGCGTTTTACTGTTCTGCTCAATATCATCGACGACATCCAGATTAAGACGCATCATTTGTCCGGTGCGTGTATTGGGTACTTCGATAAATTTCTGCCGTTTCCATAAAGGCAAAACATCCATAAACGAATGCCGCTCAACCGTAGCAATAGATGACCAGGTAACGAGTGCTTTGATTCGTTTGTCCACCGCGGCTTTTAATATGGTAATACCGCCGCCGCGGCTATGGCCAAGTAAGCCGATTTTATCAAAGTAACCGAATTTTTCGCAAATATTGCCTTTTTCCAATTCGTCCAGTACGCGCTCAAGGTCTTCCAATTCTTTGGAATAGGTATTACTTGCAAAACGATCCAATTCCGTAAAATTTTGCATATCTTCCCCGACACCGCTGCCGGAGAAATTGAATTTCACGACGATAAATCCTTTTTTGCAAAGCAATTCTGATAGAAACGGAAAAAAACCCCAGTCTTTAAAGCCCTTGAAACCGTGGCACAACACGATCACCGGATAGCGACGATTATAATCCGGAATACAAACATCGCCGCGGATCGGCTCGCGCCGTTTATTAAAAATCTTAAAATTCTTACGTTCCATTATTTTTTCTTCGCTACGGTAGGTTTTTTATACTTCGCTTCGATGGCTTCGATTTCCGGGCGCAATGGCGCCAGCGTTTCTTCGTCCAAATAATCAATAAACAATTTGCCGTTAATATGATCGTTTTCATGCTGAATGACTCGCGCTAAAAGCCCGTCAGCCGCTACTTCGTGGGTTTTCCCATCCATATCCATATAACGCAATTTGATTTTTTCAGGACGATGGACGTCGGCATACACACCGGGAATGCTGAGACATCCTTCTTTGTACGGCGCATTACCTTTCGAACTCAATATTTCGACATTCATAAATACCATCGGCTGATGACCTTCTTCGATCGGCGAAATATCAACCACAAAAAGCGCCAGCGATTTACCGATTTGCGGAGCGGCCAGTCCGATCCCGTCCGCTTTATGCATAGTCTCGATCATATTGCGAACCAAAGTTTTTATCGTCGCATCTATTTTTTTTACGGGTTTGGTTTTTTCCCGTAAGATCGGATTACCGTAGGTTACTATTTTTAATGTGGCCATAAAATTGGTATATCATTTATACGGGCGGAATGTATAAAAAAACGCTTAAACTACAAAAGGAATTTTGGAATCAAGCGCGCGTGCGGAGTCGTGCGGTAGGCCTTTCAATGCACCTTTAATGCGAATCGTGTCCTCTGCCGACAGCACTTGGTCTAAAACAGGAAAGTCCGTGGTTTTAGGAAACGTATCCAAAAGCCGGAGCGCATAGTGGGCAACCCACGGCTCTGTTTTACTGCGGAGTACACCGGCTTCGTGAATACTACGCCATAAGGCGCAGATTTTAATAAGGTCATAGGTATCCGGGACAAATCGAAATAAGTCATCCCAATCCACGGCACGATCGGTTTTTGCCGGCGTTTCTCTGTTTTTATCATTGCATACGACGCGTACCAAGCGATGAATCAGAAATGGTGTAAAATTATTTTTCCAATCCATGACCTGTATCGCCATAGAGGTGTGCACGGCTGCAAGTGCCGTATTCAGGGAACGCTTGAGGCCGAAAAAAATCATGATTTCCATGAAATACTGCTTATTATCCATCGTCGCCAGTAAGTCGCGTATTTTTTCAAATACGAGCTTTTCATCGCCGGTATCCAAAGCCTCTTCCAAATCATGCACCGATACGACATCATGACTTGCAAATTCGGGTTTTAATACGGATGTATCAACAGGCTCAATCGGCATGGTACAGAGGTATTCCACAAGCGCATCCGTTACATGGGCGATCTTATTTTTATCTATTCCTTCCATAACGGCAACGTATGCACTGGTTTTGATGACCGCGTCTTCGTGCAAATTATCGGAAGGCGCGTTTTGTGCGGCGATCGTCAAAAATGCTTTATACAATAGGCGTGGTGATTCGTCAGTAGTGAGAAATTCTCGTATACGAGTTTTGGATGTTGCAATATCACGATGGAGCAGCGATTCAAGAAGCGGAAAAAACATCGTTGTTAAATATTATTTTAGAAAAGAACTAGTATTTTTCAATGGTCGGATCAACGCAATCCGAATAATAATCAATACCACCGGTCAGGTTGTATACGTCGGTAAAACCCAGCGATTCAAGGATGGCACATGCCCGTTGACTTCGCATACCGTGGTGGCAATACGCAACTACGGGTGTTTTCTTATCCAACCCTGTCAGTTTTTCCGATTGTACGTTTAAAAGCCCCAATGGAATCAGCACCGAATCATGAAGTTTGGCTATTGCATGCTCCCACGGTTCGCGCACATCCAATAACATCATCACCTTGCCCTCATCAATCCATGCTTTCAAAGCATCAGGCGCCACTGGTTTCATAATCTTTACGCTTACGTTTGGTCTTGGCATGACGCGCCAATTCGCTTCCCCTATTTTTTTCGTTTTCTTCGTATCGCTTCAATAGATCGGTTTTGAAAACCGTATAGGTATCTTGCAAAATGTGTTTACGCGCTTCTTTGACTAGCCATAGATAAAAATAAATATTATGAATCGTCGTCAGTTGATGACCCAAAATTTCACCGATGCTTGACAGATGACGTACATAGGCTTTGGTAAAATTACGGCAAGTGTAACAACCGCAATTTTCATCAATCGGCGTAAAATCATCCGCGTAAGCGGCATTACGAATCGTCATCTTACCCCATGTCGTAAACAAAGTTCCGTTGCGCGCATTGCGTGTAGGCATAACGCAGTCAAACATATCCACACCGCGCTCGATACATTCTAAGATATCTTGTGGTGTCCCTACGCCCATCAGATAGCGCGGCTTATGCTCCGGCAATACGGCGCAATTCATCTCGGCTATTTTGTAAACGTCTTCCTTAGGTTCACCGACACTCACGCCGCCTATGGCATACCCTTCAAAATCCATTTTAACCAAAGCCTCTGCGCTTTTGAGACGAATATCCTCAAACACGCTGCCTTGAACGATAGGAAAAAGTGTTTGGCTATGACCGTACAACGGCGGTGATTTTTCAAAATGTGTTTTGCAGCGTTCAGCCCATTCGATGGTCAGGCGATTGGAACGGGCCGCATATTCATGCGAACACGGATACGGCGGGCATTCGTCGAGCACCATACAAATATCCGAACCGAGTTTCCGCTGAATATCCACAACATCTTCCGGGCGAAAAAAATGTTTTGATCCGTCAATATGCGACTGAAATTTAACGCCATCGCGGGAAAGTTTACGAAGCTGAGAAAGACTGAATACTTGGTACCCCCCGCTATCGGTCAATATCGGCAAATCCCAACCGATAAATTTATGCAGCCCGCCTGCTTTCTGGATGATCTCCGTACCCGGTCGCAAATACAGATGGTATGTATTACCGAGAATGATCTGTGCCCCGTTTTCTTTCAGTTCACGATGTTCGATGGCCTTGACATCGCCCACCGTACCGACAGGCATAAAAATGGGCGTCTCTATTTTACCGTGATCCGTTTCCAGAATACCGGCACGTGCACGCGAATGGCTGCCGCTCTGATCTTTATGAAGCAGTGTAAATTTCAAAAAATACCTGTAAGTTTGACGATATCATTAAAGAAAATATATACGATCAGCGATAGCAGAATAGCCATGCCGGCTTGTTGCGCGCGGAGCTTAACTTTGAGCGACAACGGTCTGCGCATGACGCCTTCGATAGCCAACATAAAAAGATGGCCGCCGTCGAGTGCGGGAACGGGTAACAGATTAAATACAGCAAGACTGAGGCTAAGCAAAGCCATCAGATTCCAAATGCCTTCCCAACCGTATTGGCGCTTCATGTCGCCGGTCGTTTTAGCGATCATAAGCGGACCGCCAAGCGCATCTTTGGCGTTGACCTCGCCGGAAACCATTTGTTTGATCGAACGCACGATAAAATACGTCGCGCCCACGGCCGTTATGAACCCATGCTGTACGGCTTCAATGAACGATGCGTCGCGAGTAAACTCAGGAAATGGGGGCGCCTGTATTCCGATCCGTCCGATTTCTTCAATACCTTTCTCAGTTTGAATTTTATCAATCGTCGGCATGACTTCACCGCTAAATCGTTCCGAACCGCGCGTCCATTCGATCGGAAGTTTTTTTCCGGCATTATGGCGAATCACATCCACCAGTTCATCCCATTTTTGTACGGTTTGCCCGTTAATACTGGCGATACGATCGCCGGCCTGAATGCCTGCTTTATCTGCAGGGCTGCCGGGGCTTACGACGCCGACTTCCGCGGGCAACGCATTTTCGCGCCGCCAGTTATCAAATTTTTCCATATCCGGCAAACCGCGCACGAGTCCCATCAGCGTGAAGACAAAAGCCGCCAGGAGAAAATTGAAAAACACGCCGCCGGTTATGACAATCATACGTTGCCAGATCGGCTTTGCACGATATTCCCATGGCTTAGGAGTACCCTCTTTCATGCTGTCCTCATCAAGACTCTCATCTACCATACCATTGATCTTGCAATATCCGCCGAGCGGCACCCAACTCAGACAGTAGTCCGTTTTATATTTTTCGTGAAACGTTTTATCGTCGTTTATTTCGCCGTATTTCAGAAGATCATCCAATAAATCAGCGTCACCCTGGACACGCGCCAGCCATGCATCGCGTTGTAGATTGGTCAATGATGCGGCAGGACCGCTTTCGGCAAACCGCAATTCCGTGCGGAGATTTATTTTTTCTTCTTTTTTCCCTTTAGCGTCGATTAGTTCGGTTTTTTCTTCGACCTGTGTGATTTCAAAGATCGTATCTAGAAATTTGACCGATGCGTCGGATGACTGCGCCAAACCCGCGGCTTGTATTTCTTTATCCAATGCTTGGAATGTGGTATTGGACAAAATAGATTGTGTGATATCTTTGATGAACTTAGGGCGTAGTTTTTTGGTGGCCCAGTGAAACCCCCACGCTCTTGGAGGAAAACCCAACGAAAAGGCGTCCACTTTCATACCAAATAATTTGGCCGCCAGATGGTGCCCGAGTTCGTGGATAAAAACCAGAATCCCGAGGACAATCAGAAACGGAATTAACGCATCAAAAATAATACTCATGGTATTCCTTTATATTTTATTCAAGTTATTATAAACAAGTTTTTTGTGCATACGCACGCGCCCACCGATCGGTTTCAATCACCGACGCGATATCCGGATCGCGCACGCAGGTATGAGCCTGCATGGCCGATTCGATCGACGATGCTATATCCGTAAAACGAATTTTCTCTTGTAAAAATCCCGCAACGGCTATTTCGTTGGCCGCGTTGAGCACCGCCGGCATAGAACCGCCTGTTTCAAGCGCATCATACGCCAACTTCAAACAACGAAATTTATTCCTGTCGGGTTCATAGAAATCAAGTCTATTCCATTTACGAAAATCAAAGACGTCAAAATTATTGGTCATGCGTTCGGGATAGGTCATCGCATATTGTATGGGAACTTTCATATCCGGTACACCGAGTTGCGCTTTCGTCGAGCCGTCCACAAATTCAACCATCGAGTGAATTATAGATTGCGGATGAATCGCCACGTCGATACGATCGGCCCCGACACCAAAAAGCCAATGCGCCTCGATAACTTCAAGCCCTTTATTCATCAGTGTGGCGGAATCTATCGTTATTTTAGCGCCCATGGACCAATTGGGATGTTTTAAAGCGCGGGCTACGGTGATCGATGAAAAATCCTCCGCCGGGGTATGTAGAAAGGGGCCTCCGGATGCCGTGAGAATAAGTTTTCGAACGCTGCGCATATCTTCACCGACAAGGCACTGAAAAAGTGCGCTGTGCTCGCTGTCAATCGGTATAAGCCGCGCTTGGTGTTTGCTCAGAAGTCCGTTGACGATAGCGCCCCCGACAACAAGCGTTTCTTTATTGGCTAAACCTATATCTTTACCGGCACGAATCGCCTCAATCGTAGGTAAAAATCCGGCAAATCCTACAATCGCGCCGATCATGAGGTCGTAATTTTCGTCACGCGCCATTTGTACGATGGCATCGTGTCCATGATAGATACGGATACCTGTACCGGATAGACCGCTGTGCAATTGGGTGTAACCTTCATCGGAGACGATAGCTACAGATTGCGGTTTAAATTCCAGCGCTTGTTTGATTAACAACTCGGCGTTGGTGTTTGCGGTTAGACATTGGACGGTAAAACGATCGGGATGATTGCGTATAACCTGCAAAACATTCTCGCCGATAGAGCCGGTTGAACCAAATAACCCGATGCGTTTCATACTCTCACTTAGTTTTGTGCGCCGCCATAATAACAAAAAACCATTTCAAACAAAAGAAAAACACACTTTGCGTATCCTGCCTTTGCGCGTGTTTATGTGATAACTTCCACAAAGCAAAATTACTTTTTTAAGCGGGATAGTATAGCAGGATTGGTTATCGCAGAAAGATGTTTGATTTTGGAATATTCGGCGGCGATAATGTTCTGTACTTGATCTTTCAGATCGTCTTTGGCTTCCGGCATCATTCCATCGGTGCTTATCGGCGGCGAAAAAACCAATTCGACCGTTTGCCCAAAACGAATATCGAACACTCCTTCAAACTTATGTATAACATTGATGGTACCGCTGATCGTGACAGGCACCACATCCACTTGTGCGTCGATTGCCAATATGAATGCCCCTTTTTTGAATGGACGCAACTCCCCGTCTATACTGCGTGTACCGTCGGCGTATATAACGATATTCGTCCCGTCATGTATTTTTTTTGCCGCGCGATGAAGACTTTCTGCTGCACGCTGACGATTCCCTCGGTCTATGGCGATAAAATCCAGCAACCAAAGTATAAACCCAAAAAAAGGAACCCATAACAATTCTTTTTTATGGATCATTCGGAGCTGTTTGGGGGTATAAGCCATCATGAGCGGAATGTCAAATAAGCCTTGGTGGTTGCTTATAAAAATATACACATGGTCCGGACGAATGTGCTCCAGGCCGCGAACCCGCGCACGTACACCGGCCATACGAAGTATCGTTCGCGCCCAAAATTTTTCGACGGCATGCGTAGCCTTAGAACGCGGCCCGAATAGCGCCGCGACTGTCGCTACAATAATCATGAGAAATGTAAAAACGACGGCCGCTATTATCGTCAACAGCGATCGTAAAGGTGAGCGATTACCAAATTCAGTATTCATTTATTTTTTGGCTGAAATGATAGCGCGAACGGTTTCTTCCACATGCAAATCCGATGCGGATTGATCACGCTGTTGGGTTTCGTATAATGTACAATCGCTTCCGATGCAAGCGCCATGGCACGCTATACATCCGGGGTTATGCGCATCGGATGTACCATACGTGGCACGAATGGTTTCTAATTTATGCACTTGCTGCGGCGATAATATTTTTGCACCGCCGAGGCTTTTCGCCACAAACAAAATATGCGCATAGTGCTCGACACGTTCTAATTTGTAATACGCATCATACACATCCCTACCGCATGTTACAACGCCATGATTGGCTAATAAACATGCATCAGCGTGGCGAATAATCGGACGTACAGAATCCGGAAGTTCCGTCGTCGAAGGCGTGGCATACGGCGCTAAGGGTATCGAACCCAGCGTCGTTACGATTTCCGCCAATACACAATCTTTGAGTTCGATCTGCGCCGTCGCAAAACCTGTCGCATGAACAGGATGCGCATGCACCACGGAATTTACATCCTTCCGCTCTTCGTAAATCGCTAGATGCATTTTGATTTCGGTCGAGGGTTTGCACGCCCCTTCGATAACGCGGCCTTGCATATCCAAAACAACCATATCCTCCGCACGCATAAAGCCCTTGCTTATGCCTGTGGGGGTTGCGATGATCCTATCACCGACTCGCACACTGATATTGCCGTCATTGGATGCAACATAATTACGTGCATACATCCTGCGCCCGCATTCGACGATATCTAAACGTATTTGAAATTCTTCGTTCATGTTTTTCAATATTGGCCTAATAATATTTCTTTTATAAACCAAAGACAAGATGAACTTCAGTGATTGTATCACGCTCCTGTAAGTACCTCAAAAATCGACTCCACAAAATTTACTCTGCTTCATTTTCGATTAAGGCATTCATTTTTAATCATGCTCTCCTTTTTCTGATGTAAAAAATTTCACTCAATTTTAAATCAATTAACAGCGGCGGCCATTTTGTCATAAAAAATGACATTTGGTTCATATCGGAAACTGAAAACAATGACAATTTGTCGTTAAAATTATTGTGTCGGCTATAAGCGCTGTTAATAAAATTATGTTTTTTTTAATTTTGATATTTTTGGCATTGGGTTTGTAATTCCTTTAACCGAGCACAAAAAATATCCAACATACTAAAACGCAGGAGCACTTATGGAAACCAAACAGGAATATGAAGTGAAAACACAAGCAATAGCCAAGCCGGAAAATAATTACTACTACATTCAACCGCGTACGGATATTCGCGAAAACAAAGACAGCTATCTGTTATATGTGGAAATGCCCGGAGTACGTAAGGATGGACTCACCGTCACTTTGCAAAATGGCAATCTTGTGATCGAGGGCAAAATGGGCTTAAATGAAGAAGGATCCGTTATCCGCGAGGAAATACCCAAACGCAACTATCACCGCGTATTCCGACTGACAAACCGCGTTGATCCCAATAAGATTGAAGCCCGTTGGCAAGATGGATTTCTGATCCTGAGCGTTGGTAAAAAAGAAGAACTGAAGCCGCGTGAAATCGCAATTAACTTTAACTAAACACCAAACAACCAAAGGAGATTGACCATGTCACTCATCAAATTCACCCCGCGCGATCGCGACATCTTCTCTGATTTGTTTGCGATCCAAAGAGAAATGAACCAGGCTTTTAATTCCGTCTTTAATCGAGACGAATATACCGGCCTAACCAATTGGAACCCGGCAACGGATATCGTTGAAGGCAAAGACGAATATACCGTTCGTATCGAATTACCGGGTGTCAGCAAAAATGATGTGAAAATAACGATTCACGATAATGTGCTGACTGTCCAAGGTGAAAAAAAGCAGGAATCGGAAAATAAAGAAAACAATTACCATCGTGTCGAACGCAGCTACGGCTCTTTCATGCGCTCTTTCCGGCTCCCGTCCATGGTCAAGGGAGAAAAAATTGACGCCAATTATAAAGACGGCATCCTGACCATCGTATTGCCCAAGGCCGAAGAAGCCAAAACGAAGGAAATAGAAATTAAATTCTAAAATAATCCGGCGTGTCGCATGCACGTCGTCAGAAGTATAACTTGCGGCGGGATGCGTATACCAACCATCCCGCATTTATTTATAGAGAAAAATGCGATGACCTACGGACTTAAAATAAGTGTTATTCTTATGATTTGTCTGGCATTGTATATGATCATGACAGCTTGATCATTGGCAAAGACAAATAAGTCGCACGAATACGCCGTACTCGTAGTAAGGCAATGGAAAGGAACGTAACTCATGAATTCCGATAAAATGACAATCAAAGCGCAAGAGGCTTTATCTAATGCCCAGTCGTTAGCGTTGGAGCGTCATCATACGCAGATCGAACCTGAGCATATTTTAATGGCGATGTTGGACGATCATGATGGTACGGTTCCTGCCTTGATCAAAAAATTAGGCTCCCCGCTTGCTACGATATGTACGCAGGCCGAATCCATACTTGATCGCATGCCGCGTGTTTCCGATACCACACAACAGGTTTATTTGTCAGGTCGTGCGAGCCGTATATTGATCGAAGCCGGTAAAGAAGCGGAAAAACTCAAAGACGAATACATCAGTACCGAACATCTTTTCATCGCTATGTCTGAAGAAAACACGGAATCCGGAAAAATGCTCAAAGGTTTCGGCATATGGCGTGAGACACTTTATCGTGCATTGCGTGATGTCCGCGGCGCGCAGCGCGTAACCGACCAAAATCCCGAAGGTAAATATCAATCTTTGCAAAAATACGGGCGCAATCTGAATGAATTAGCCCGACGCAGTAAACTGGACCCGGTCATCGGACGCGACGAAGAAATCCGTCGTGTTTTACAGGTTTTGTCGCGTCGCACCAAAAATAATCCCGTACTGATCGGTGAACCCGGCGTCGGTAAAACCGCCATTGCCGAAGGCCTTGCCCATCGCATTATTGACGGCGACGTCCCCGAAAATCTCAGAACAAAAACCATCATGGCTTTAGATATGGGCGCACTCATCGCCGGTGCCAAATTTCGCGGTGAATTTGAAGAACGACTCAAAGCCGTGCTTCGCGAGGTCACCGAATCCCAAGGCGAAATTATTCTTTTCATTGACGAACTGCATACACTCGTCGGTGCCGGGGCGGCCGAAGGCGCTGTGGATGCGGCTAATATGCTCAAACCGGCATTGGCGCGTGGCGAATTACGCGCAATCGGAGCTACCACACTGGATGAATACCGCAAGCACATCGAAAAAGATCCGGCGCTCGAACGGCGGTTCCAACCGGTTTTAGTGGATGAACCATCTATTCACGATACCATCTCTATATTACGCGGTCTCAAAGAAAAATACGAAGTGCACCATGGCGTTCGCATACAAGATAACGCTATCATAGCGGCGGCCGTACTTTCTGATCGTTACATAGCCGATCGTTTTATGCCGGACAAAGCCATTGATCTGATCGACGAAGCGGCTTCCAAGCTACGTATTGAAATCAATTCGATGCCTGAAGAGTTGGATACGGTTGAGCGTACCATCAAACAACTGGAAATCGAACAATTGGCGCTTAAAAAAGAAAGCGACACCGTATCCCTAAGCCGACTGGATAAAATTTCAAGCGAACTCGCTGACCTTAAAGAAAAACGTACGGCGCTGCGTAGTCATTGGGAAACGGAGAAAAAAGTTATCGAACAAATTCGCCGCGTCCAATCTGAAATAGAAATTACAAAATCGCAGATCGAACAATCCGAACGCGCCGGTGATCTCAATAAAGCCGCGGAACTCAAATACGGACGGCTCACTGAACTCGGTACACAAATGGAAAAGGAAAAAAATAAATTAGCCGAAGTTCAGAAAAACCAAAAAATGCTCAAAGAAGAGGTCGGTGAAGATGATATTGCCGAGATTGTTGCCAAGTGGACTGGCATCCCCGTCTCTCGCATGTTAGAATCAGAGAAAGATAAAATTTTAAGCATGCCGGAGCGCCTTCAAGAACGCGTTGTCGGTCAGAACGAAGCCGTTGTATCTGTTTCGGATGCGATCAAACGATCGCGTGCAGGATTATCGGATGAAAAAAGACCCATCGGCTCATTCATTTTCTTGGGCCCGACCGGTGTCGGAAAAACTGAATTAGCCAAAGCTGTTGCCGAATTTTTATTTGACGATGAAACCGCTATGGTACGACTGGATATGTCCGAATACATGGAACAACACAGCGTTTCACGCCTCATCGGTGCGCCTCCGGGCTATATCGGTTACGACGAAGGCGGTCAGTTGACGGAAGCCGTTCGCAGAAAACCGTATAGTGTTATTCTGCTTGATGAAATAGAAAAAGCACATCCCGAAGTTTTTAATATCTTACTTCAAGTATTGGATGACGGGCATCTTACAGATAATAAAGGCCGTACCGTTAATTTCCGTAATACCATCATTATCATGACGTCCAATCTTGGCGCTTCTGTAATCATGGAAAAAATGAATGATATGGCGTCCGAAAACCGTGATCGCATTCACGCCGGTATCAAAGAATCCGTCATATCCCTGCTCCGCCAACGTTTACGCCCGGAGTTTATCAACCGGATTGACGATATTGTCGTATTCAGGCCGTTGGAACGCAGTGATTTGCAGCGGATCGTACATATACAATTTGCGCATGTAAAAAAACTTCTACAAAAACATAACATAGGCATCGAATTGGACACCACGGCGGTGGATGCATTAGCCCGGCTCGGATTTGATCCGATATTTGGCGCCCGTCCGCTAAAACGGTTGATCCAAAAGGACGTCGTAACTCAGATATCCACAGAGCTTCTCAAAGGAGCTTTTGTTCCAAATGATCAACTATTACTTGCGTTCCATGATGACGTTTTCCGATTAACCAAACGCAATAGTTCGCTAAAATCAGTTGCCTAAATCATCAAAGGGTGTCTCTGAACTTACAGAAACATCCTTTGATCTAACGCAAACGAAAAGTAAAGGGCATCATAACCCATACTTTTACGGCTACGCCGCCATTGATTCCCGGTTTGAAACGTGTTTTCAAAAAGGTCTCTGAAGCCGCATTATAAAATATCTCATCCCCAGAAGCAAAAACCGTGCGGGTTACCATACCTTCTTCGTTGACTAATCCCTTAACATATACTCTACCCTCAATGCCGGCTTGTCTTGGAAGAGATGGGTATTCGGGTTTCACGCGATGTATCACCTCGGGCATCTGCTCCACTATCGTAAATTCGCCTGAAGTTGTGTTTTTACTATCAATACTCACATTTTCAAAATTCGGTAAGCTCACATCAAGATTATTCCAATCCATCGGAACACTATTATCAGAAAACTTTTCTATCCAGTCGTCTTGCGAAGGTATCGTAATATCGGGAGAAACTATGGCATCAGGAGTTATGATAGGGATTCCTTTGATAATGTCACCCGGATTAAATTTTTGAGGTAAATTGATCGCAGGAATTTCCGGGATGTTTGTTAAAGGCGGCATATCCACCAGTATAGATATTTGGTTCATGACCTGCTTAACTGCTTTTGGGTTTTGGCCGATTACCCACACAATCGTTCCGATAATGAAAGCATGTAAAACAACACCCGCACTTAATCCTTTTACCATATTTTTTTGGTAAACTTCAGCCAACACGGATTTGAATCCACGGTCAGATTGCATTACCTTTTCCATAACCGACTCCTTTTCATAGTAGATTGCTTCAGCTTAATGATCCCAAACAGGTATCTACATATAAAATAGCGGAACAATCTATCTCCATATCACCAATCATAGAATGGTGATAATCGGTAAGAACTGTCTGAATATGTTGTTATTACAATAATTGCGATTTAATTTTGGCTATTTATAGATTATATATATCTCGAAAGGGTTTTATGAAAAAAGCTGTAAATATCTTTATTATCGTAGCTTTGCATGCCGTATCTCATGTTTTAATTGCACAGAACGATGAAGACCTCGCCTCTTTTATCGTTGGTCAATATGAGATTGTCGGGCGATATCCCGGCAGTAAAAAACCATTTATCGGTTCGGCTGTGGTGACTTTGGATAACGGAAAAATATTTGTAAAACGTACGATAGATAAAAAAACTGAAATGGCTGACGCCGCATTTATAAAGGTGACAGCCGACCAAATAACCGTTCTCCAATGCCGGTTACAATCGGGAAAAGAAACATATGTCGGGGTTTATATGATCAAAGGTGATTTGGACAACTACCCACGGCTAACCGGACAGCTTTTTAACAGCAAGGACGAATCATTTCCTTCAGGTATTGAAGCGTGGTTCCCGATCATACCAAATTAGTTCGTTATTATCTTTTCAACTGTGGCGTTTTAAAATAATTATCGAAATATCATCGGAAGCGGAAGATTCACCCACGAAGCGTTCCAGATCAAGTAAAATGGCTTTCCCGATAACCGGTGCATCTGTATTTCTTAATCGCTCGGCGATTTGTAGCGGCTTATCATTTCCATAAAATTCCCCATTTTCATTAGCCGCTTCGGTCACACCGTCCGAAAACGAGACGAGCACATCCCCAATCGCCATCGTTAGCTCGTTTAAAACGTATTTTGATGACGGAGAAAGTCCGATAGCTAATTGCCCGCGTCCGCACTCCGTTTTCCCATCACGATTACACAAAACCGGCGGTAAATGTCCGGCATTGACATATTGTATCTGCCCCGAAGATTTATTGACACGCAAAAGTACCATGGAGGCAAATACACTACGCAGGCTGTCACGATGAAATATCTTATTAACCCGATCCACCAAATCCAAAGGATCGGTTATCATAGTGATCAATGCACGAATCGTAGCTTGCAATTTGGCCGTCCACAAAGCAGCACGCAATCCCTTTCCGGAAACATCGGCCATCAAAATACTCATTGTCTTGCTGTCATGATCAATAATATCCACTAAATCTCCGCCCACTTCGCGCGCCGGCCTGGTAAATAACCAAACGGACCACCCGGGTATATTAGGCTGCTCCGGAGGTAAAAGCGCACGCTGAATCGTTCGTCCGGCATCCAGTTCGTCATGCGCGAGCAATTTATCCTTTAGTTCCAACATGAGGACAAAAAAGATAAGTAACGCGCCCAAAAGCCCCCGATCTCCCACAAGCCATGATGCAAACTTAAATGTAATCCCATTGATACTCAGCAAAATCCCGGCTACGATCAATAGTCGTCGGGCGGGAGTGAGTTTGTAAAACATACCTTGCAATATCCACGCAGCGATGTGCATAGAACGTTTGAAGCGACCCATGGATAACAACCGCTTTTTTCGATCCGAGTCAATGTAAAACTCGTGCAGTTCGCGGTATTCACGTTTCATCGTATGCCAAAAATCAGCCTTTTCGACATCGTTACTCAATATATCCAGTATGCCCGGTTCTTTTTGCATAATCCTCAGTCTGTTATTATTGCATTTTATACGAAGATAGCCCGCAAATGTTTGTAAATCGTACCAACAAGTAAATAGAATAATTATATTAATATAAATTGAAACTTATTTATAATTTATCCGTAACCGATTACGAATTAGCCTTATTGCGATTCATTTCTGACAAAATAATAATGTATTGTTGAAACTATTCCGATCTCATAAACCCATGGAGGAGTTCCGATGAAACCAGGATTGCGTTTGTTAAGTCTGGGACTAAGCATTCTGTTGGCAATATCATCATGCGCCAAAAAAGAAGATGCTGTTCCCAAATTTAGTGTTCCGGTAGAATACCACAAACTTGAAAACGGGTTGAAAGTCGTACTTTCACCGGATGCCACAGCCCCGACAGCGACCGTTGCCGTGTATTACAATATCGGCTTTCGCATCGAACCCAAAGATCGAACGGGATTCGCACACCTATTCGAACATATGATGTTCCAAGGTTCACAGAATCTCGGTAAAATGGAATTTATCCAATTGATTCAGCGTAACGGCGGTATTCTTAATGGTTCGACCCGTTTTGATTTTACCAATTATTTTCAGGTTGTCCCTTCTAATAAATTGGAAACCATTCTGTGGGGCGAAGCCGACCGTATGAAAGGCCTCGCTATTACCAAAGAGAATCTTAAAAACCAACAGGAAGTTGTCAAAAACGAAGTAAAAGTCAATGTTCTCAATCAGCCTTATGGCGGATTCCCTTGGCTTGATATGCCGCAATATGCCAATACCAATTGGTACAATGCACATAATTTTTACGGCGACCTCAAAGATCTGGATGCCGCTACGCTTGAAGATGTTCAATCATTTTTCAAAACATATTATGCGCCCAACAATGCCGCGTTAGTGGTGGTCGGTGACTTTGAACCTAAACAAACGTTGGAATGGATAAAAAAATATTTTGGCAGTATCGCGGCGCAACCCCAACCGGCAAAACCGGATATCAGCGAACCGGAGCAAACTGTAGAGAAAAAATCCAAAAAACAGGATCCGCTTGCGACACGCCCTGCAGTAGCTGTGGCCTACCAGATGCCTGCCCGCAATACGCCTGAGTATTATGCCATGGGATTGTTGGATCAAATCCTTGTGCAGGGCGAAGACAGCAAACTACACCAAGCTTTAGTTCAGAAAAAAGGATATACGGGACAGGTTAGCGGCGGTATAAACTATCTTGGTAATATGTTTAACTATAACGGGCCGATGCTTTGGATGATGGATCTTATTCACGATCAGAATGTTTCGGCCGACAGCATCATGCTCGAAGTTGATCGCATTATGCAGGAACTCGCAGAAAAACCTGTTGATCAGGCTACACTCAACCGCGCCTTAGTTAAAATGCGTTCATCGCTGTATGGCGAATTTAATCAAACCGGCGGATTGGGCAAAATGGACCTGCTTGCCTGCTTTGCCTTATTTGATGATAACCCGGCACGAATCAATACACTGGAAGACGAGTTTCGTAAAGTCACGCCGGAGCTTATTCGCGAAACGGCCAAGAAATATCTGCGTTCAACCAATCGGACCATACTTTCGGTAGAAGCAACCAATGTGATGAAAAATAAAATGGGAGCCGCGCAATGAAATCCGTAAAATATATTCTAATACTGGCCGCCATGTTTATTTCTGTGGCCTTTGCTCAAAAAGAAACGCCCCCTAAAGGTTCAGCGCCAAAAGACTTTTCTCTGCCAAAACGTGAGACTATTTCGCTGCCCAATGGTTTACAAGCTTCGCTCATTCGCTACGGCAATGTTCCCAAAGCCATGATACGCGTCATTGTGCGTACCGGTAATATTGATGAAAAAAACAACGAAACGTGGCTTGCTGATTTGACCGGTGAGTTTTTGAGTGAAGGTACCGCTTCAAAAAATGCCGAAGCCGTGGCTACGGCTGCAGCCAATATGGGCGGATCATTAAATATCAATACCGGACTGGACCAGTCATTTGTAGCCGGCGAAGTCTTATCGGAATTCACTCCGGATTTCATCAAACTTTCGGCTGACGTGATTCGAAATCCTGCTTTCCCTGCTGCTGAACTCGAGCGTCTAAAATCAAAAATGCTTCGTGATCTGAGCGTGCAAAGCAGCACACCGCAATCCCAAGCACTGGAAAAATACAGCAAAGTGATGTATGGCGATCACGCGTATGGGCGTACTTTTCCTACCGAAGCCATGCTCAAGAGTTATACCCTTGATCAAGTAAAATCATTTTATGCGGCCAATTTTTCAGCTAAACGCACCCATATTTTTGTTGTGGGTGTATTTGACCCTGCTGCTGTAACTAAAGCCATACGTGAAGCCTTCGGCGACTGGAAAGAAGGAACCCCGCCGACACAAAACGTACCTCAGGCTAAGTCCGAACGAACAATTTATCTGATTGACCGCCCCGGCGCACCGCAATCTACGATAATACTCGGTTTACCTACGATGGATGCTTCCCATCCGGATTATGTTAAATTTCTCATCATGAACTCCATTCTGGGAGGATCATTCGGTTCGCGTATTACCAGTAATATCCGCGAAAACAAGGGCTACACTTATTCGCCTTTCAGCGCTATCACTTCACGTTATCGTAGCGCTAACTGGTCGGAACAGGCGGACGTGACAACCGAGCATACCGGCGCATCTATCAAAGAAATTTTATACGAAATCGAACGCCTTAAAAAAGAACCTCCGGCTAAGGATGAATTGGAAGGAATTCAAAATTATCAGGCCGGAATATTCGTATTACAAAATTCAAACTTCAACGGTATCGTCAATCAATTAGCTTTCCTCAATTTGCACGGTTTACCGGATACATACCTTAGTAATTACGTTAAAAATGTATATGCCGTGACACCGGAGGATGTATCCAACATGGCTAAATCTCAATTAAAGGACGATGCTTATACGATCGTCATTGTCGGAGACATTGCTAAAATCGAAAAACAGGTAAAAGGGTACGGAAAGATCGTGAAATAATACGTTTTATTATCCTATAGAAAAAGCACGCTTGTGGCGTGCTTTTTCTATTTCTATACTTAAAAACTGAATTCAATCAACTTATTCACTAATTATTTACTTTATTCAATCCTCGTAATCGCTCAATTTCTGCTGCCAGTGAAGAGCGACCTGAAACCGTAGTTACATCAGCGCTAAAAGACGCATTGACCATTTTTATGCTGTTTAACGAGGCCGGATAATTACCAAGCGCAAAATAATTAGCTGATTTAACTATGTAGATATCTGTAACATTAATCTCGGACCCATGGGTAAATGTCCACGTCGGAGAGGCGCTGATCAATATATCCGCTTGTGTATTGGATTCGTTATACATTTTTTTCGCGCTCAGTGCAAACGTATAACCGCCTGTCACATCTTCTGGAGGCAACGCTCCTTCGGATGACTCAAACATGGTCACAGCTCGGCTAACCGAATCCATACGCAAAAGGGACCATGCCAAACCGTGCGCTGCTTCCGCATCGTTGGGATGATCCAGATAAACATTCAAAAAAATATCCCGTGATTCATAAAATTCGCCTGACTCAAAAGCCGTCCAACCTTTTTGGATGGGATCGGCAGAATCACTGCTGCCGCCGCATCCTGATAAACAAAATATCCCTGCTAAAAATATATATGTCAACTTTTTCATAGATTATACCTTAGTTTATTTGATTAACATCATTCGTTTGGAAAAAATACTGCCATCGCTTTCGAGGCGATAAATATAAATACCGCTGGCAACGGCTACACCTTGATCATTGCGCCCGTCCCATATAACACGATGCGTACCGGCGGAAAAAACACCTTGTGTCACCAATCGTATCCTTTGTCCGAGCGTATTATAAATCGTCAATCGTATATCTGATGGCTGATGAAGGTCAAATCGGATCGTCGTCGTAGGATTAAATGGATTCGGATAATTTTGCGATAAACTCAAATTATGTGGTACTTTTTCAGAAATTTCAGAGCCTGTAGATTCTGAAATTCGAAATTTTCCAAGATGTTTGATATTAGCCCTAAACAAATGACCGACTCTTTCGACCGGGATCTCTTCCCAACCATTAATTGTTTCAAATTCCATTTTTGGATTGCGCCATGCGTTCAATTCTATGCGTGCATGCGATTGCAATTCGAGAGCATTTCCAAAACTGATAAAATCCATACCCGCTTCTTGTGACGCTTCGATAATAGCGAAACGCTCAGAGGCTATGGCTCGCGCCGGGACAAAGACGCTAAAACGGTTATCCATCGTTTGAATCCATGTAGGTTTATCTGCGGCAATGATCGCTACTGTGAATATTTTTTGAAGGCTTCCGGTGAAACCATTGGAATCTGAAAATGTCGCATTGATTTGGTATGTCCGCGTCGAATCGAAAACCCACGAACCGCGATAGACCCCCGGAGAAATTGAATCGGATACTACAACAGCACTTTGTCCTGGAGCGAAAACAGTTTGCCCCGTAACCTGTATAAACGGTTTTGATCTTAGGTTAATTTCACTGACAGTAATCAAATCAACCGTATGCGTAGCTATCGGATTTTGCAAAACATACATTTTGGGTTGATCCTTGACATCAATAGTAAATGTCATCGAATCGGAACCAACTGGGTTGACCGATCTGATTTTGATGTTGTGAGATCCTAATTGCGACGATGTCGGTTTCCAAGTGATATGTCCCGCAATGCTATTAATAGTCATCCCCGCTGGTCCTTGTACCAGTTGATATGTTGCCGGTTGGGTAGGCGTGCTTACGTATTTTGAAAAAATACTTACATTCATCCCCACCATTGTCGCACGATTAGGCAAAGGAATAATCTGTGGCTTTACCAATTGGGTTATAGAAAGAGTGTATTGCCTTTCTTGTGATCCATGAGAATTAACAGCGGACACACGTACCGTTTGATTACCGGTTTGTGTAGCGTTGGGAACCCACTGTATCAAGCCACTAACGGAATCAATCGTCATACCTGAGGGTGACTGAATGAGCCTATATACGGCTTTTGGATTAGCATGAGCAAACAAAGTCGCTGTATACGATGAATCTACAAATGTAGAATTGTTAGATATCCATTTAAAATTTGGCTTGTACCCTAAACTAGTATCTTCAATAATATCCACCGTTTGATTTACAGCTAAAGAGGTAGCGTACTGACGTATTCCTGATGGCCAGCGTATTTCGACCGAATCGACATTCGTAGCATCGGCCATACCAAAATGCTGAATCTCTGCGCTATGACCGCTAAACGAATTTTGTGCTGACATTTGACGGGTTTGCCAACGGGTATGCCCCCCGATCGTTGCTTTGACGCGAATAATGGCGCCCCAAGCTGTATGGTTGGATACTTTGCCGGACAAACGAAAATTAATCCAATGATTCCCGTTCGTCAGATCGTTGCGGAAGAAATTATTTGCACCTTTAAAGGAACTATACACGTATAAATCCAAATCCCCATCTTGATCAAAATCACCGGCTGCCGATCCGCGTCGTGGATTTGTCCCGTTAGACATCGCCAGTGTATCAATCCGCGTAAAAGTCCCGTCATTATTATTTTGATAATATAGGCTGCTATCTCCGTTTTCATTTGAAATAAAGCAGTCCAAATCGCCGTCATTATCAAAGTCTTCCCAAAGATTCCCCAAGGATACGTCTGCATCCGTTGCAATGGCACCGGAGGTTAGTTTTGTGTAGACTCCCGCGTCATTTCGATAAAAATGATTGGGTTGAATAGAGTTATTTCCAAAACCATAATTTGTTACATAAAAATCAAAATCACCGTCATTATCAAAATCGAACCAGTTAACATTTTGGCCATCGCGAAGTTCGCTTGCAAAATTATCTGTCATCCTTCTGAAAAAAGCTGTCCCCGTTTCCGATAACATATTTTTAAAATAAAAATCCGGACCGGCATTTCCTGTTGCCGGGCCGCTTCCTATAAACAAATCAATATCTCCATCCATATCGTAATCATACCAACTGGGAACTGTATATGGTCCTGTTTGAGATGTAATGACTGACGTATCAATGCGCGTAAATTGAGCGTTCCCTTCATTGTGAAATAACAGATTACTGCTGTTTATACCATCAAAAGTAAATGGAGCTGCCATGATAATATCTAATAAACCATCGTTATCATAATCACCAAGAGCGCCTGTCCAACCCGCATTCGGTTGACCTATTGATCCGGTACTAATGCGTGTAAATGTTCCACCGTTATTTAGGTATAAACCCGATCCACGTGTAGACGTGACTAAAGCATCCGGATCGCCGTCATTATCCACGTCGCCAAAAGAAATTCCTTTTCCTATTGCGGCATTAGATAAACCGGCACCCGGCGCTTGAGATATCGAAACGAAAACTCCCCCATCATTGCGATAGAGATGACCAATATGTGCGTACAAATCAAGGTCACCGTCGCTATCAAAATCAATCCATGCCGACCCGTTATAATTATTAAAGGTCGGCCCCAACGAATCCGTAATGATGGGATTGGAAGTATCTGTGATAGGTACGAACCGCATTTGCCCTAACAATGAACGTTCCGGCCAAACTATCACTAATATGATCCAGAATAATGGTAAAATTTTACGCATAACACCTCGCCTACGTTTGTGATTAATTTTCCTTTTACAAACGTAAGGAAGTAGTAAAAATAATGATGTAACCAATACTGGTGAATTGATGCGAGGAGTATATTTACGCTACGTACATTGTAGCAGTAAAAAAATCAAATAATACGATCTTTTAACGCTGTAATGACAGCTTCGGATTTGGAATTAACATTAAGTTTACGATAGATACTTTTGATGTGTGAATGCACTGTTTCCCAGCTGACGTGCATACTATCGGCAATCATTTTATAACTGTGACCTTTACAAAGAAACCGCAATACATCCGTCTCGCGTGCAGTTAAAATCGGATTTTGTTTTTTTTGGAAAGATTGAATTACAAGCCGTGCAATAGACGCACTCATCGGTACACCACCGGAGTTTATTTCTTTCACCGCATCCATGATTTTATTAGGATGGGCTGTTTTGATCAGATAACCTGATGCCCCGGCACACAAAGCATCAAATACCGTTTGATCGTCCTGATGAACGGTTAAAATAAGTATATCGGTATTTTCGCTACGTTTCTTAAAAAGCGGAATAGCCTCAATTCCGTTTATTCCCGGCAATTCAATATCCAGTAAAAGTACATCCGGTTTTTCCTTTTCTGCAGCTTCTATAGCAGTTTCTGCCGTGTTATAAGCTCCGACGAGTTTTACACCCCGCGTCTGAACGGCAATAAGTTCCAATCCTTCGCGTATATCGGGATCGTCTTCAACGATCATGAGTCGTATCATACAAACCATCCCTTGATTGTAGTTATCCAGTCACGTTTTTCCTGGAAATTGCGCGCTTCGGCATCAATTGTCGGTAATAAACCGGTAAAGGTTATATGCGTACCCGCTGATTCGTTTGATTCTATACTCAGTAAACCATGTAGTTTTTGGGCGCGTTCTTGCATATTCTTTAGGCCATTACGTGTTGAACGAGTATTCTCCTGCGAGAAACCCATACCATCATCAGCCAAATGAATTGCAAAATGAATTCCTTCGATGATGATATGAAGACGGATGTGTTTGGCTTTTGCATGTTTTAAGGTATTGTTCATGGCCTCTTTGAAGATTAAGGTCAAATGACGCCGCCATTCCATCGTTAAATGAATTCTATCAAGTTGTTCGGAAAGTCCATCTACTTCAAAAACTATCTCCGTATCTTGAACGAGATCGAACCCAAAATCGCGAAGATTAACCATTACATCATACAACGTGTCTTTACCGGGATCTAGCGCCCAAATGAAATCTCGGGTTGTCACTGACAAGGAAGTGGAAGTATCCGCCACTTTTTGTAAAAATTTTTTCGAATCGGCTTTATTTTCGTGTAGAGCACGTTGAGATAACTCACTAAAAAGCGTTATTTTAGTAAGCTTATGCCCCAATTCATCATGAAAATCTTTAGATATTTGTTCTCGCATGCGCTCTCGTTCGGCTAAACGGATACGCTCCATTTCGAGGGATTTGTCGACAGCACGTTTCGTCATAATACGATGAACAAACCAAATTAACAGGAAAACGGTCATTGCAACAAGGAACAAAAAGCTTCTTGTTTTCCAAAATGGCGGTCGAATAATAATTTGTATTGCGCCGATCTGCGAACTCCAAACACCATCTCGATTCGTAGCGCGAACGGTAAGCGTGTATGATCCCGGAGCGAGGTCCGTATACTGCGCTTCACCCTTGTTTCCCGCATAATGCCAAGCCTTTTCCAAAGGTTCAAGGCGGTATTGATATTGATTTTTGTTCGGAGCGAAAAAATCCATAGCAGAAAAGGCAATCGAAAGATAATTTTCATCATAGTTGAGCTCAATCAAACCCGAATCAATCGAAATTAATTGATTGAATTTTTTGGCTTGAACAATCTGCACCTGTGGCTCAAATAAATTATCTCGCAGTTGCTCTGATTTAAAACAAACCGCACCTTGCACGCTACCAAACCATAACGTGCCATCGCGGCTTTGTAAGGCCGCTCCGATATTAAACATATTTCCCGGCAAGCCGTCATATTTATCGTAATTTCTGAAAAAAGTCGGTCGATTGGGATCAAAACTACTGATACCGTTATGCGTACTGACCCAAAGTTTCCCATCAGGGCTTCCTAAAATACCGACGATTACATCACTCGGTAATCCGTTTTTTTGGTTAAGAACTTTGAAATCGTCAGAGTTCTTTTCTTTATAACAAAGCCCATTATTTGTACCGGCCCAGGTTCTTCCGTTTTGATCGCAAAAAACGGAATAAACATAATTATGAGAAATGGACGTCGGGTTCTTTAAATCATGTGTAAAAAATTTCCATGGACCCTCTTGTGAAATCTGCAATAACCCGCCATAGGTTCCAACCCACATAGTCGAATCACTCGATTCATACAAACAACTTACCGAAGCTGAATTCATTATCGAATTAGTAGGATCATAACGAATAAATGATTTATCGTTTTCATTGAAAAGATTCAAACCGCCGTCAAGCGTACCTACCCAAAGTCGTCCCTTTTTATCTCTAATGATGGAAGATATGGGAAAAGAATAACTAGTATCTTCTTTAGGAGAGATTAAAAATGTTGTTTTTATTTTGTTTTTTACACGAACCAACCCCGCTGTCATCGTACCTATCCATAGCGTCCCATCTCTATCTTTCCAAAGCGCAGTTACCGAACGAGCGCTTTGATGAGATGCCGGAAAAATATCATTCCATAGTTCAATATTTTTGTTGACAATTCGAACCAACCCTCCATGGTGTCCTATCCAAACATCCGAAGAATCCGACAAAATGGCGTTGACGTAAATATCACCTGATCTATAATCAAACAAATCTGTAAGTCTGTCAAACTTATGAAAATCCGGTGCATTTTTTTGCAATGCACCATTGGCCGTTGCAACCCACAACATAGAGGATTGATCCACAAGCAAGGCTGTCACCATATCAGTTTTTAAAGCATACGGTGCGTAAGACCAGTGATTTTTATTTTGAGATATGGTATTAGAATTAAAATCAAATTTGAATAAACCTTTTCCATTCGACCCGACCCATAACACATTATTCATTCTATCAACAGCTAATCTAAAAGCCGATAACGAATCGCATGCCACTTTTGTTGGAAAAGACGACTCGACCCATTGATTATCTCTTAGATCAAATGTTTTCAATCCCACATCTGTTGTAACCCACAATAAATTATTAAGCTCTACGATATCGTATGCATTATAAAATCTCACCGTATCGCCGGACGCTCGCATCAAAGGAAAATACCTAAAAACATTCTCCGATTGATCATATGTAGCCAATCCTCGGCCAAATGCGCCAATCCAAATACGACCGTCGGATGAAGTGTATAATTTTTGAGGTGCCTGCGGTGCCGTTTGACGAGGTCTTTTAGGATCACGCACAAATCTTGTAAAACCCGAATCAGGTAATGTAAGATTCAATAGATTGACTCCGCCGGTGCGCGTCCCTATCCATAGCCTACCATGCTTATCACCCGTTATCGATAAAACGACATTATCACTGATTGATTTTGCATCCGTCGAATCGTTGAGGTATCGAGTAAATACGCCGGTCTCAGGATTGTATCGGTTTAGCCCGCCCCCGTAAGTACCAATCCATATTTTTTTGAATTCATCTTCGTAAATAGCTACTACGTCATCGTGAGACAAAGATTGCGGATTTTCAGGATCATGACGAAAAACGATATTACTTCGCCCATCATAGCGAATGAGGCCGCTGATCGTTCCGATCCATAGATAACCTCGGGAGTCCTGATAAAGTGCATATACAGACTGATACGATAACCCATCATCTAACGGAAGGCTTTCCAAACGAATACGATTGGTCTGTGCGCAAAGAAAAGCCGGTAAAAGAAAAATTATTAAATATTTCAATTTAGACATATTTGCTTGGTAATCGTTGAGGCATGATGTTACTTCTTACGAACATAACGAAAATCATAGGTTACCTGCCAGCTTTTTCCATTATCATCGGAACGTTCAGCAAGTTGGCGTACCGTATCGGAATCAATCCTAAAAAAACGCAATCTATTTTTCACTATTCCGCCATTCGCCAAAGCTGATTCTCCGTAAAAATCCATTACACCTTCGGAATATTGCCCATAAAATTCAGAAACATTGCCATTGCTAGCGATCCATATCTGCCGCCATATTTTTTTCTGTTTATCATAAAAATTAATACTCTTTCCGGAACCTCCCAAAGAACCGGTCCAGTTTTCGAACAATAAACAACCTTCTGTTAATTTTTGAATCGTATTCGTACCAGCTTTTTGCCCGGCGATATTAAACACATCCCATTCACCGATCCAAAAATCAAATTGACGAAATAATGAATCATATTCGCAAGGTCTTGCAGCACGATCTAATGATAGGACTAAATCATCAAATCTCCGGGAATGGAGAGGTTTCAAATCGTTATCCTTGCGAACCTGCGTTGCGGTAAACCATCCGCTTTGCGTCGCTTTTTCAAGCCAGTACCACGCTGTATCTTTTTCACCGGATAGAGCAAATGTACAAGCGGCATTATACATACCTACCGGATCCTGAGCCATAGATAAGTATTGACGGTATGTCTGCGACGCGTTTTTGTAAGCCCCCTGTTGATAATACGACGTTGCGAGGCGATTCCAAAATTTTGCTTCTCCGGGTTGACTCTTGCACAACTGCAAATATAACTTTACGGAAGTTGCCCAGTCTGAGGCCTTATAAGCCGATTCCGCTTTTTCAAGAATATCCACTTGTGTTTGAGAAACTGCAAAATTGACGATTGGAATGATCAAAATTAAAATAAAAAAACGCATAAGCGCCTCCTGATGTATAAAATCAAAATACGTTTATGCGTTTGTAGATTAACTCACCAATAGTGGTGATTTTAACAAATTAAAACTACTCTTCGATAACTAGCCGGTTATCAATTACAGCGGCGGATGTATGAGCGTCCACTAAAAACTCTGCACGTCGGCGTTCGGACTGGACCGTCACTTTGCCGGCTAAAATAACTGAATTATTTTGCACAATCACATGTACCGGAAGGTCGGCAGCCAATACATACTTTCTGAACATGGCATCACGATAAATCGCACTTAACGCGCGCCCGGCCAATTCATCTGATCCATTAGAAACGGTGATTTCATTCGTAATTTCCTTTATACCAGGTACCTGCTCTACCGCTTTTTGGATTTTATCAGTTTTCCAATACCCGCTAACCCAACCGTTTAATATAACTACTCCTTCCGATACTTCGACGTTTACATAGTCACGTGCTCCGTACCATACGATACCTTGAATTTTATTTTCTACTGCATGCTTCAAAGCGGCATCATCCGGAGATTCAGAATTTTCAGTTTGACCCCACACGACACTTCCGGTTAAAAAAAACACAAACACCATTGCGATCCAGCGAATTTCTCTCATAACGCGGCTCCTTTCGTCATTTTATTGTTAGACAGAGCAAGCGTTAAGAGGTTTAATCATTCCGCGGCCATTGCAGCGATTTCGCTCAAAGATAGGGCGCGGCTATAAATTCTGATATCATCCAGACGCCCTGCGAATGTATCTGCGTTAAGACCTGTACGTGTTCCAATCAAAAGCAGATTTTTATCGCTGGTCAATGCATTACTTTTTTGTAACGTATCAACCGGTGAACCATTAATATAAAAAATCATGGATTCGCCGTCATATGTACCAGCCAAATGCATCCAGGTTTGTAAAGGATACCCGCCGCTTTTGTATGTAAAATTTGTTCCAATGCGAAATCCACGATCGCCATTACCGGCAAGGTATAATTCAAATACAGGAACAGCTAAGCCGCCTCCTTTACGAACGACAATTTGGCTTTTCAGTGAATCCGTTCTCACCCATGCAGTTACGGTCAGTGAATCGTCAAATTGAAAATTAGAAGTATCATTGACACTGATAAAATCAGAGTTCCCATTAAAATACATCGCTTTTCCTACTTGGTCGTGACGATCATGTGCCGAAATTGCCCCCGAAACAACACCATCGCTATGGGAACTACCGGCATCGTACGCGTTTCCATCTAATGGGTAATACGCCACAAGCCCCGGTTCGTTATTTACAGTATTATCATCTGTGTCTTTAGTGTTATTGTCATCACACGATAACAGTCCTAATAACCCCATAATAAAAGAAAAAGCTACAACCCTTTTAATACAATGAAATCTTTTCATTTTTCCCTCATATTGTTTTGTTTATTTATACAAACAATATGGATGGTTATCGCGATCAGAGCACCTGCATTATGATGTAGTACGCATCAAAAAACAAAAAACCCGATACACTGAAGTATCGGGTTTTATATAAAACTACTGGAAATCTATGCAGAAAATGAACTACCGCAGCCGCACGTTTTTTTGGCATTAGGGTTATTGAAAACAAAACCGCGTCCGTTTAACCCATCTTGAAAGTCAAGCGTGACGCCTTTGAGATATAACATACTCTTGTAATCAACGGCAACTTTGACTGCGCCGAATTCCAATATCGTATCGTTTTCAGAAATGGTTTCATCAAAAGCTAACGAATATTGAAAACCAGAGCAACCACCGCCTTGAACACCCATACGCAATGTATAATTTTCAGGAATACTTTGTTCGCGCATGATCGAACCGATTTCTTCAATAGCACGTTGTGTAATCACCACATCGTTAACGGCTTCCATAGTTTCTGTCATGATATTATCTCCTTAAACCACTGTTTGATCTATAATTAGGTGTTTTCAATGAAACTAATGTAGAATAAAAAAATTCCCTTGTCAAGCATTTTCCTGACGTATATCATTGTTTCTCTTGACTGGTTGACTGTATTATTCTATATTCATTTCATTAAGATTGAGACGCAGTCTCAATCTTAATGAAATTGTTAAACTTTAAAGAAATTTTAGCTATGACGTCGAACAAATTGAAAACTGTAGCACAACTCGGATGCGGCGAATGTGCTGTTATTTGTAAAATCAGCGGCGAACATCTTGAAAACGATAACACATGTATACGTTTGATGGAAATGGGATTTACGCCGGGACAAGAAGTCAAAGTTATCGCCAAGTCCCCTTTTCGATGCCCTATGGCGGTTTCTGTTCGGGGTACAGTAATAGCGCTTCGTAAAAATGAAGCGGAATGCATTCATATATGACGGATTCGGGTTTGCCATCGGATTGTCATACGCCATCTTCGAACTCTGTTGCGGGTACCAGCAGCAACACTAGCTTTCGCATCACACTTATCGGCCAACCTAACTCCGGTAAAACCACTTTATTTAATATCCTTACCGGCTCACATTTTAAAACTTCTAATTATCCGGGTACGACGGTCGAATTTCTTGTTGGTCGTATGCACGAACGTTTTAAATGCGACGCCCAAGTTATTGATTCGCCCGGTATCAACAGTTTAACTCCGCAGTCGTTGGACGAAAAAGTTTCTGTCGACTCGTTATTTTTAGATCCCAATTACCGACATCCTGATCTTGTCCTTGTTACAGCGGACGCCACTCAGCTCTCCCGCCAACTTTATCTGGTTAAGCAACTTATTGATGCAGGTTTTCCGGTCATTGTCGCTCTTACGATGAATGATTTACTCCAAAAACGCGGTTTTTCGGTAGATACAACTTTGCTATCGGAACGACTCGGAACTCCTGTCGTAAAAACGTACGGGCATACGGAAAACGGCGTGGCTGAATTAGCTGAAGCCATACGTGGTTTTTTAGCAGTCACGCAAAAATACATATTACCTCCTATCCCCAGGCTCCAATCGGAATCAGCGGTAATGGAATTGTACCGAATAACTGAATCCATAGAGAAAGAGGTAATACGCCCCTTTTCTGTCAAGCCCGACATCCACGCTATCAATCATGCTGTATTTAATACGCGTACCATCGAACCGGATGAAACATCTTTAAAACTGGACAGAATTTTTCTACACCCGATTTGGGGTATGTTCTTTTTTGTTTTTTTTATGGCGCTTATTTTTACGTCCGTTTTTTGGTTGGCCCAACCGATGATGGATGTGATTTCAGAGGGATTTGATGCACTAGCCAATCTCTCAAAATCTTGGCTCCCATCATCGCATTGGTTTGGTAACCTCATCGCTGATGGTTTAATCGCCGGTATGGGTACCGTGATGACCTTTGTTCCTCAAATTGTAATTCTTTTTTTACTCATGGGGATGCTTGAGGATTCCGGTTACCTATCTCGCGGCGCCATGCTCATTGACAAACCGCTATCCAAGATCGGACTCAACGGTCGTTCGTTTGTTCCGATGCTTTCGGGCTTTGCTTGCGCGATACCGGCGACTATGGCCGCCCGTACTATCCCCAATCAGCGGGAACGATTGCTTACGATTTTTATAATACCGCTGATGACATGCAGTGCGCGATTACCGGTGTACGCATTGCTTTTAGGTTTTCTGATGCCTCCGGATCGTCCTTGGCTGAGCGGATTGATTCTAGCCGGCATTTATTTTGTAAGTCTTATCAATGGTGCACTCGTAGCGGGTATTGTCAGTCGTTTTATTAAAGAAAAAACACCGTCCGGTTTTATGCTTGAATTGCCGGCTTACCGCAAACCTATACTACGATTTATACTGCGTAATACATTTCAGCGTTCAGTTTCATACATCCAAAACGCCGGTACGACGATCATATTATGCTCGATCATCATCTGGGGGCTTACCTATTTTCCCAATGCAAACCCGGAAATCACCGACGAAGCCAAAGCTTCCGGAAATGTCGAACAATGGATCGCCGGAGAACGCACTAGCTCCTCGTATGCTGCGATGGTTGGTCGATGGATCGAACCCGCATTAATACCACTTGGCTGGGATTGGCGTGTCGGCGTGGGCATGATTTCCGCTTTTGCTGCACGTGAAGTTTTCGTCAGTGCGACGGCCCTGACATTTCACATTGCGGAAGATGATGAAGATAATATGCAGCAGTCATTGATTAATTCTATGAGAACCGCCCGGCACGAGCAGACGGGTAAACCCGTATTTACGGTTTCTTCGGTCGTGGCCATTGTAATATTTTTTATGTTTGCATTACAATGTACATCTACGCTCGCCGTTGTGCGCAAAGAAACAGGTTCGTGGAAAATGCCTTTGATCCAACAAGTAGCATTTACATCTATCGGTTATGGATTAGGATGGCTGGCGGTTGTATTGCTTAACGCCGTGGGAATCGCTTAAAAACGATTACTCATTAACTTCAAATCGTGTCTGACCGGTCGCCAGCATTCGTCGAATATAGGGATGACATAATTTACAACGTACGCCGACTAAAACCCGCTCTTGTAATTCTTCCAATGTCTTACAGCGATATGCTGCAGCTACTTTTTTGAGCTCTTCAAATTCTTTATCAAAACAAACGCAACGTGTGATCATTCGTCAACCGGCTTTTTCCACACGGTATCCGCAATGCCTGCCTTCGCATTTTCCCAGCGCGCCAAAACAAATAAAAGGTCGGAAAGCCGATTAAGATATGTCAATACATGTTCATTGATCGTCTCCTCCTTCGACAGTTTTACTGTCAATCGTTCGGTCCTGCGGCAAACATTTCGCGCCAAATGGAGGTATGACGAGGCCCGTGTGCCTCCAGGTAGAATAAAATTCGTCAGCTCCGGTAACCGCGCATCAAAACTATCAATCCGTTTTTCGATTTGCAGGGTATTTTCGGCTTTTATCCTAACAATGTATTCACTTTTAACGTCCATCGGGGTTGCCAAATCTGCTCCCAGAATAAATAATTCGTTTTGTATCGCCGCATATACCGTATCCAATTCGTCATCTTCACTATGGCATCGCACTAGACCCATGACGCTGTTTAGTTCGTCAACGGTACCATACGATTCGATTCGAGTAGCATCTTTTTGAACGCGTCCGGCACCAAATAAACCCGTCGTGCCATCGTCGCCCGTTTTCGTGTAGATTTTCATAGATTTTATGGTAGTAAAATTGAACTTGGTGTTATACCTACCGGATATCGTTTGCGAATAGTTCCGTCTTTACGAATCCAATATACGTAACCATTGCGCAAAAAATCTTGCGCATCGGCTGCTAATACGTCTTCACCTAACGGCACTCCAACGAAATAACTACCCGCTAAAGTGGTTTTGATATCGGCTCTCATATCGTATCGTACAATGGCGTTGTTGCTTCGCGTGTTATAAACCAAAACAGAATCATGCATACGAACAAAAGTAGGATTGATACCGGAGACTATTTCAGAAGTAATCATTTTAGTCAAGGGGTCCCATTCTACTATTTTACCAGCGCTAGAATTTTTACCGGTATAAGCGATATAAACCTTACCGGCAGGATTATTAGCCCATACGGAAACGGCCAGTGAACCGATAGCATACGCATTGACGTCCGACATAGTTATGTCAATCAAACTGATCACACTATCTTTTGATAATACTCCATCCGGCGATCGGCTATTGGATACGATCAAAAATCCGTTGAGCGCTGTTATTTCATCCGGTCTATGGCTGAGTTTATAACGGTGCGTTTCCGTATAATCGGCGGCATCATACGCTATAACCAAACTGTCAAAATACGAGGTCACATACACATTATTCTGGTACAGAACGCCATTACGCGGGCTTTCGATGCCAGTAATCGTGTGCATGGCTTTAAGTGTTCTGCGGTGCAGGATACTGATTTTATCGGAGCCCGTCATCATCAGCCAAGCTGTGGAATCAGTAAAAACCGCGCTGTGAACGGCGCTTCCGTTCAGATAAGAACCTGTGGCGTTTGAAAAAGTTGTATCTTCATACAGTGTGTCAAGCAACGTAATGGAAGCATTGTTAGCCCCATAATTACCTTCATTGATAATCCATACACTCGACAAACCGCTCGGTATGGCCGAAAAGGAATCATCGCTCTCATTACAACTCATAGAAAAAAAAATCCCCACGGCGAAAATGTATAACATCAATTTCAACCGTGAGGTGTAAAAAAATAAAGCGCTCAAATTATTATCCGTGAATAGGCGCTGATTGGCGACTGAGCTTTGTAACGATAAAATGAACTGCTTCATATAGTCCGACAAATACCACGATAAAAAACATATCCCCGGCCAATGCATTTTTGAAAAAAGGAATCGCCATAATATAGCTTTGCATCAAGCCGGATATATCTTTGGTATATTCCGGAATTACAAGCCACGCTGCAAAATTGGTTGTCAGATAAAAAAGTACCGATGAGGCTAAGGTACCACCGCCTACGGCCATGGCAAACTGTTTCTTGTTTTCATAGACATTACGAACTCGGGTTCCAATCCATGAGCTGACTAATATCGAAGCATAAACAACCGGTGAAGTCCAATCCATTCCGAGAAAAAGGTCGGCTACGATCATTGACGCTAACGGTAATCCGTACGCCAACGAGCGATTCAAATAGATCCCACCAAAAATCGCCATCGCAGTTACCGGAACAAAGTTCCAAGGATGCGGCATAAGGCGATACCCTACAATTAACAAAACCGTCACCAGTGTAGGAACAAACCTCAGCATGTTTGACGTGCGCATTGTCATAATGATTACCTTTTTATTATACGTTATATATGATTTAATGATAAATTTTTTATTCACTGCAGACGTGTCAATATAGTTTGCCTTGGATAATTTTGCAATCACTTATTCTTGTTGTAAAATACCATCCCTGACGGAAAATCACCAACGGTAAAGCTATGCTTCACTTGACCGTCTTGATCAAATATTTCAAATTTACCCGGTACTAACGATGCGTCGGTTGCATATACGTCGGAATCCACGTCGGGATTTAAAACAACGTTGTAAAAGGAACCTTTGATACTATCCATAATGGCCCAATTGCTGGTATTAAATTTTTGTATGTCGCCATAGAATCCACTTATAAAGTAACCTATGTTTTCATTCACAGCGATGCGCCCCGGATAAAAGGATTTCGCACCTGTAGAGCTAGGCAAATTCACCAATGAATCCACCATTGTTTGGGTATTTAGATCAACAACGTAAATACCACCTGGTACAGGTATTTCTGCATATTGATTTCCTTCGCATGCGATAAAAAGTTTATTATCCCCGGATGACTTGCTAAATGCTCGCGGACCATAACCGACACGAATGATTTTGGTAATCGATTTTGACACTGTATTGTAGATTTTCACCGTATTATCATTGCCGTAACCGTAATTAGCGACATAAAGATCATTGCCGTCGAGAAACAAAGCTTCCGGCGCTGTGCCTATCGCAATCGAATCCGTCACTTTTTTTTGTGTTAAATCCAGCGTTTTGAGTTTTCCGTCCCACGCCGTCAGATAAACTTTGTCTTCATCACCTTTGACAAACATACGCGGCTGTAGCGTACCTATAGTTGATAAAAGCGTAAAATCTTTCAACCGAACAAAACAAATTTTATTCGAATTATTAATGGAAATAACAGCCATCGTATCAAGTATCAGCATATCCTGTACAATATCGCCGGCGGATTTGCCATTGGCACTCAAGTAAAGATTATTGATCACATCCGCACTATCAGGGCGATAAAGAGTAACGTCACCATTTCCAGCGCCAAATGAACCCTCATTTAAAATAAATATACCCTCTGTAATGATCCCGGACTTAGGGTCAGAAATTTTTTCTTCGCACGATAATACTATCGTGAAACTTATAACAAACCATAAGTAGCGCATGCTTTTTCTCCAATATGTTAGAACGTTATTTTAGTTCCCACGACATACTCGCGCGCAAGCCCGGGATATTGCGCAACGGATTCGTAAGCTTTATCAAAAATATTTTTTACGATTACGCTAAGCTGTACATCATAACTAATTATTTGTTTGTGCCAAGACACTATCGCATCCGTAAGCCAATAACTCGGTATTACACTGTTATTAGCAGCATCTGTATAACGTTGACTCTGATAATGCGTTGTATGACCTATTGTAAAATCTTTGAACATAGCATAATTCGATAAAGAAGCTGTGTATAGCGGATTGTACGGAATCCGTCGTACATTATCGGGATCGCTGGTATCAACGGCCTTCGCACGTGAAAGTTCAAATTTGGTTTCCCACATTTGTTCTTTTTCGTACTTCATCGCCAATTCCCTACCCCGTGATGAACTTTTGCGAATATTTTCAGGATGTATTATTCCGGCCAAATTCCATGCGATCTGATTGTGTGCTCTCATTACAAACCACGTATATTCGATTTCAAAGCTATGCTTTCCTTGCGAACCACCGAAGCGTCCGCCCAAATCCCATGTTGTTGATCGCTCGGGTTTGATATCCGGATTGCCTGATGCGTCCGTATCTTTCCAATATCGTTCATTGAGCGTAGGCGCTCTAAAATTACGAGACCATGATGCGCGTAAGGACGTGTAATAGCCTGATTTTTCGTAGGAAATATTCATTCCGGCCTTAGGGCTCCATACCTGCCCAAAATCTGAAAATTTATCCCATCGTATAGCCGGTGATAATCGAAAAGACCACATCGGATTGAACAACGGAATTAGCCATTGATCATCGGCAAAAACACTGACACTCTGATTACTCACATGATCCGTATTATCGCCTTCGCCTTGCACGAAGGTATGGGTAACACCTAAATTGAAAGTATGTTGCTTTAGAAGAGTTATCAGATTAGTCCAACGTGTATGGTAACTATTAGAAATATTTCGGCTATTGATGGTAGTTGGAAATGAATTGGTATAATCAAACTGATATTGATACCAACTCAAGCCAATCGCCGTATGCCATTGGTCGTTAAAGCGGTGTTGTATCTGCGGCGCGATGAGAAATACGCGATCTTCCTGATTTCCGCGTGATGTTACAGATGTATTATTACTAATCGTACCCGGTATCTCAATATCACGAAACGTCCATTGACCCATTAAAGAAAAATCAGTTTTTAAGCTTAAATTGTTATTAACATTGAGAAATAGAGCATGACGTTTGCTTTCCGAATTCACCCGCAGTACACGTTCTCCTGAGGACGGCACAGTAACAAAATAACTGCTATCGGGCTGGTATTCGAACTCATAGGCGAAATTATAAGACGTTTTCTTTATGAAACCTGTTAGCCCCGCTGATAACCACTGTCTTTTAAATGAACTATAGTGCGCTTTCGTTATAATTGACATCGGTTCATCACGTGGTTGTTTTTTTGTTATGAGGTTTATTGTCCCGCCTACGGCGTTATTATCGCCTCCTTTGTATGTTTCGATATGATCAATCATGGTCAAAGGAACAACACCCAAATCAATCAAACCCGTAGCGGGATTATTGAGCGGTATTCCGTCAATCATGATTATAACCTGCTCAGAAGTAGAACCTCGCAAAGATGGAAGTTTGAGTCCTGATGCTCCGCCGAAGTCTTTAATTTGTATCCCTGAAGCACCACTCAAAGCGTCGGATAGATTGGTTGCCCCTCGCCTTTGGATATTTTCTTCTGTAATGACATTAACCAATGCAGAAGAGGCATTTCGGGAATTTATCAAACGTGATGAGGTAATAACCGTACCCTGCAAGTCATATTGCTTAATTTTAACACTATCCCCGGTTTGCGAATAATATTCGGCAATGGCGAACCACAATAACCCGATGTATATGGTACTTTTCATCATATCAAAAAAAAATCCTCATTCGGAAAGAATGAGGATAATAGAAAAGTTGACTTTATTGATCCCCACGCCTTCCCCTCGAAGGTTGGTCGAATGCAGTTTAGGCAGGTCTCCTGACTTGCGCGTTAACGATTGCCTTCCCATTACCGATAGGTTCGATAACAGTGGACTTATTAGAATGCGCTTACAGTTGCGGGGCAGCTCATGATTTTCACATGATTCCCTTTTCATCACGTCGTATGCGTGACACCTAAACCAAATAACAAAGAACAATTGACAGTTCTCAAGATAACCGAAAACTTTTATTTGTCAAGTTTTAAAATAATTACTTCCAAATCACCCACGATGCCCAATAAAAAGGAAGCGTGTTTTGAACGATAAAATCACGTTTGGTTTTTTGTAGCGCCGCCGGAATGGATTTTTCGATAATCCAATGTCGATACAACTGATCAACAAAATTTACTGCATCACGATCGTTAATTTTCCATAAGGTACTTAAAACTAACGAGGCACCGGAATTAAGAAACGCTTCAGGAATAGCCGGGATATTTTTTTGCGCTATTTTAGTGCTTACGGATGTCTCACAAGCCGATAAAATAACCGATTGACCGTGTAATTGTTGTTTTTCGATTTCATCACACGTCAAATACCCATCATGATGGGTTTGATCTCGCCCTAATACAATTCCGCTTTTACGCACATCGTCTGTCGTGTTCATACCATGACCTATCAAATGCAAAACTTGTGATGTATCTGTGTTTATGATATCATAATAATTTTTTTCAGTAGCTTGGTAATAAATTTGGTTATACGGAATAATAGACTTGATGCGGTCTATTTCGTTATCAACATCCGGCAGATCCGGCAATGAAGTCCACGAACTATATTCTGAGCGGGCCAATATAGTGATCGACGGTATTGTTCGTTCCGATTTAACAGCAAATTCATCTCCAAAATTAAGTGCATTACTATATTGAATCGTATGCGTTTCAGTCAGATATCGTCGTTCTATGCTCAACATCTCAAAAGGAAAATTACACAACAAACCGTCAGGTACTATGACCAATTCTTTATGTGATTGAACGTAATCTATAATCGCCGGGTTTATCCAATCTGATAATACAGCCAGATGTTGTGATAGACTATGCTGATTAGCGGAAGGTTGACGAAGAAGGGTTTTAACTTGTAAAAGGTGATCCTTGATACGTGGTGATATGAATAAACGATAATATTGCAATTCACTCTCTGTATTGAGTAATACATGCATGACCGTATCAGCTTGAAAGAATGAAATGCCCGATTCAAAAAAAGGTATTGAGTGCGGTTTAATTTTATGGGTAGGAATGCTGTTTAATAAAAGCTGATATCTCAATGCATCATGATACTTTTTTTGATCAAAAAGAAATCGAATATAGTTTTTATAAAATCGAGTGCGATTATTGGGGATACTGGCATCATATACAAATGCAGAGCTTTGTTCCTGATAGATCGAATCTATGGATTGCAGCGCAAGGACATAATAGGCATCAGCGCTGTCCGTTTGGTTAATTGATTCACAATATAAAGCGCGCGCATCATAATAACTTGGTGTATATCGTTTTGAAGGAAGTTGGGAGAGTAAATTGTAGGCTTTAGCTAACAACTGATCCCCATGTTCAAATTGTTTTAACTTCACTGTCATTTGAAATTTAGCAAGAAGGGTATAAAACATTGGATCTAAAGCACCACTATCAAAATAGATGTCATACGCCATATTCCAAAAGTACATGGCGCTATCGTACAATGATAACGTACGGTATGTTCCAGCTAATTCGTAATACCCGTCAGCCGTTGCAATTTTGTCACCTGCTTTTTCAGTGATAACCAATGAGCTTCGTAAACATTGAAGGGCTGATTTTATTTGGCCATGATTATTAAATAAATGCGCCATATTGTTCAAAATTAATCCCTCGGACCCTACATCTCCCGTCATTCGTATGTATTCAAGTGCTTTTTCAAAACAATAACGGCTTTCGGGGTATAATTCCATCTCCAAAAAAATCAAACTCAAGTTTTGATAATCAGCCGCCATGTCGGCCTTATCATTACGCAGAGAATCTTGGTGCAAAGCCATTCTATATTTTTCTATTGCGGAAGCATAATCCCCCATCATTTTATAAACAATACCACGATTGGAAACAATCCACGATTGCAATTTGATATCTAAGTCGCGGTGTATGTAATGCTCAGCTTTATTCAAAGCTTCGTTGGCTAAAAAGGGTTGAGAAGATTGGATATAGATGATACCAACCGTATTCCAATAGCGGGCCAAGGTGGTCGAATCTTTAACCGTAGGAAGTATTGATTGGATTATAGTGAGTAACGAGTCGCAGAGTTTAAAATTACCTGTTTCAGCAGCAACAAGAATATAATCCTGAGTCCACCGAAAACGATCCATTGTTGCAACATCCTTACGTTGTAACAGCGATGAATACAAACTTTGCGACTCCTTGTTTTGACCAAGATAGAAATACGCTTTCGACAGCGCAGCATGGGTAGCGGGCTTATGTATTGTGGAAATACTATTTACTTCAAAAAGGTGTATGGCATCGGCATATTTACTTTCACGAAGTAAGGCGTCCACACTATCGAGTAATATATGATCCTGAGCATGTATTTGGCTCATAACAAACAGAAACCAAAGAAACAATCTCATAAAAATCATTTCAGCTTAATTTCAAAAGCATCTTTCAACGAGTGATAATTAACTGTAGGAGTATATTTTTCTCTTAAGCTTAATAACCATTTATCCCGTGTCTGTTTGATTAATGAAACTGCGTAATCGGATTTAACCTGAGCAAACACTTTATCCAATGAATACCAGCTCGGTTGTGTTCTTTTGTAAATCTTAACAATGCCGTATTTACCATCATTCATAATAAAAACGTCGCTTATATCACCTTCTTTGAGTTCTTGTATACGTGCCGACAAGTTCCCAAATTCTTTTAAGGGTCTCAGACCGGAACGTACAGCAGATGCGGGATTTTTCTTTCGCAATTCGTCAAAACTGATTTCAAAACTTTTTGAAGATTTAATTTTATCTGCAATAGGCCGTATCTGCGCTTCTTCGTTCATTACAATCATTCCCAGATCCAAACTGTCCGGCATTTTGTAATTCTTTATATTGACCTCATAATAGCGACGCACATTGGATGTATCTTCGATCAGTTTGAAATCGGGCGTGGGAGGTTGAATTTTATTATAAATCAGGCCGCCTTCTATCCGCTTGATAAAATGTGCCTCACGATCAGTAAGTTTGACTTTCTGTTCTTTAGCCCAACGCGATACAAGTCTAACGGCTATGGCATTGCGAACACCGGATTCCATTTGTTCCATTGTAATACGTGAATTAAACCGATTACCAGTGAGTGCGAAGGCTACATCAATTATTTTTATAGTATCCGTCAGTGATGTAGCGAGAATCGTATTTAGTTCATCATCGGTTAACTGCTCAAATAGCGATTTTTTTATATCATATTTTTTGAATTTAGAATACCATGCCGCAGCGTTAGATTGATTAAAACTGTATGACCCATCATGTAGCCGTTTTTCGATGAACTCTTTTTTGTTTTTTTCGATTTGTACATCAGGTTTTAAAAGAATTTGTTTAGCAATTTGCTCCTTAATGGCAATTTTTGCTTTTTCATATGGTAGTACATTAGCATCATTGCTTTTTTGTATGATTTTATAAATATGGTATCCGTTCCCATCGTCAATTGGTTGCGATAATTCATCGGGTTGTAGTTTAAACAAAGCATCGCCTACTTCATTAGGCAATTCACCTCGGCGCAACCCTTTGATAGTGCCATCGAAAAATTTGGTGGCTGCATCGTCAGAAAACTGTTCTATAAAACTTTCAAATTTATCGGGTTCTTTTTTGAGTACGCCCAACAAAGAATCAGCAATGGATTTGGCGGCTAGCTTAAATCGTATGATTTTCTTTTGATTGGGTGCCATTTCCAATGAAGGATCAAAAGTTTTATCATATCCGATAAAAATATGTTTTACATCCAACTGTTCTTTTAGTTGCTCATATCGCACTTTGATTTGATCTTCCGTTATCGAGGGCTCTACTATTGCATTTCGTATTGCATGCGCATAATACAATTCGTCTTCTTTGGTACGAACTTGAAATTGCACATAGGGATGTTCCTGCAGTTTCTTATCTCTTCCATCCATTACCATAAGGTAGTAATCTACCATTTCATCGAGAATTTTGCGTCGCGTAGCTTCTGATTCCAAATCGGGTTTATTTTGTTTCAATTCCAAAACCCGGTTTTTATAATCACCTAAAAAAACAGTATCTTCACCGACTACTGCTAATACTGTTTTCAAATCATTATAATCAGTCTTTTTCTCGTCGTTTTTACAGGCTATGGTCATAACCGTAATCAATAGTACCCACGAATACCGTCGAATTTTAGAAAAATACATATTTAACCTTATGAATGATTTATAACTCAATTATTTGTGAAATTATTTTTTTGGCACTTATCAATACTAAAGAATCTTCTTTAGACTCAGTTGAAATAATACGGCTTTTTGTCGCATCATACCACTCAAAACCAAAAGTAATATCTAAAAAGTCTTTATTCTGAAAAAATCGAAGATTTTCGAATGTTTTTACAATTGCATTCATCCTTATTTTCATACGATCTGCCATATTCGGTTGACTCATGCTCTTCACATCAAACCGAAGTACTAATTTGTTTTCATCAATATCCAATCGTTCAGCACAAAGCGGCAATGTCATCAACTTTATTTCAATCATTTGCAGAAGATTTTTTGCTTCTACAGGGAGTTTCCCAAAACGGTCCACCAATTCTTGTTCGATTGCATTTAAAGCGTCAATCGAAATGATATCCGATAAGCTTTTATAAATCCTAACCCTTTCGGATGGAACATTAACATAGGTATCCGGTATATAGGTATCGCAAAAAACATGAACCTGCAAAGCCGGCATATACTCTGCTTGCTGAGTTATTTCCTCTTTTTTGCCCGACTCAACCACATTCATTTCTTGGCGTGTCTCTTGTACGGCTTCATCCAAAATTTGACAATAAAGCTCAAAACCAACCGCGTTCACAAAACCGCTTTGTTCAGCGCCAAGCATATTGCCGGCACCACGAATTTCTAAGTCCCGCATTGCAATCAAAAAACCTGAACCCAGATCCGAAAATTCCTCTATCGCCTGCAATCGTCGTAACGCGTCCGAAGGCATTACACTCATGGGCATCGTGAGAAGATAGCAATACGCCTGACGATTGGAGCGACCGACGCGACCGCGTAATTGATATAACTGCGATAACCCAAACTGATGTGCCTGGTCTATGATAATAGTATTGACGTTTGGTATGTCAATACCGTTTTCAATGATTGTCGTAGCGACTAAAATATCATATTCGCGTTTCATGAAAGCATGAACGATATCCTCAACTTGTTGCGGTGCCATTTGCCCGTGGATCACAGCTAATCGTGCTTTGGGAACAACCGTATTGAGCATGTCCGTGATGCGATCAATACTCTGTATCCGATTGTGCACATAATAAACCTGTCCACCCCGGTCCAATTCTTTCATCACGGCATCATGGATGAGGTCTTCGTCAAACTGCGTTATCTCTGTTTTAACGGGTAAACGATCCTGCGGTGGCGTATTGATGACCGACAAGTCACGTCCGCCCATCAACGAAAAGTGCAATGTTCGCGGTATCGGCGTCGCTGTCAGAGTGATCGTATCGACGGTAGCTTTGAGCTGACGAAGTTTTTCCTTATGAGCAACGCCAAAACGCTGTTCTTCATCGATAATAAGAAGGCCTAAATCTTTGAACTGCACATCCTTTGAAAGAAGTCGGTGCGTGCCGATCAGTATATCAATTTCGCCGCGCTGTACTTTTTCGAGGATGATTTTTTGTTCTTTGGTTGTCCGAAAACGGGATATCACATCAATGCGAACCGGAAATTCGCGCATACGTGAAGAAAACGTTTCAAAATGCTGTTCCGCCAAAATCGTCGTGGGAACGAGTATCGCCGCTTGCTTACTATCCTGAACGGCTTTAAAAGCAGCACGTATAGCGATTTCCGTTTTACCGTAACCCACATCACCACAGACAAGCCTATCCATCGGATTATCGCTTTCCATGTCCTTTTTGACGTCGAGCGTCACCTTGGTTTGATCGGGCGTATCTTCAAATTCGAACGATGCTTCCAATGCGTATTGCATATGGGTATCCGGTGTAAAAGCGAATCCTTTGCGTGATTTGCGTTCGGCATAGAGTTTGATCAGATCCTGTGCGATATCTTTCAGCGTTTTTTTGGTGCGTGCTTTAACCTTATCCCAATCACCTGAACCTAATTTATGTAACGTCGGTGTAACGCCGTCTTCGGCTGAAAACTTTTGGACGCGCGAAAAATGTTCAAGCGGAACAAATAATTTATCACCGTTTTTATAAAGAAGTTTCAGGCATTCTTCGGTATGTTCACCGCTGGTTACTTTTTCAAGACCGGCGTAGCGCGCAATGCCGTAATCCACATGAACTACATAATCTCCCGGTTTGAGCGATGCAATATGACGCAACGCCTGCGCTGTTTTAAATTTGCGATGTGATCGCGTACGCTTGATGCGTCCAAAAATCTGATGATCCGTAAATACGACACATTGTGCATCTTCCGTGTAGAAGCCTTCATGCAACTCGCCGACGCCGATTACAAAATCAACGCCGGACGCAAGTTCATCGGAATCCAATAATTCAGACAATCGTTCAGCCTGACCCGTATTATTACACGCTATGAAAACCTTATATTGGCCCCGAATGGCTATCAATCGTTCTTTGAGCAGGTTGATGTGGCTGTTAAATGATTCGAGTGCATGAGCCGCAAAATTTATTTTATCAAAATCCATATTACGGCTATAACGGGCAAAATAAAGGCCTGCAAAGGCATTGAGCTTTTTCATTACGGATACGGCATCAAGAAAACGACTTTCCGGCGCGAGAAGTTCTGAATGAGCTTCGGATTTACGTTGATAACTGTCGTTGATTTCATCCCAATACTTAACCAATGCACCCTGTAAAATTTCCGGTTCTAATAACATGACCAGTGTGTCCTGTGGCCAATAATCCGTCAGATCGGCATCGTGTTGTGCCGTTTGACTTTCCGATTTGGGATACAGCGCTAAATAATCTGTTTTTTGCAACGAACGCTGATTTACTACATCAAAAAAACGAAGCGAATCAATCGTATCGCCGAAAAATTCGATACGGATAGGATTTTGTTGAGCAAAAGGAAATACGTCAACGATACCACCACGAATGGCAAACGTTCCCGGCTGATCCACGATTTCTTGCTTTTCGAAACCGATCTCATGGAGCAATTCGACCAAGTATTGAAACTGAAACGTGGCGCCGCTTTGAAGTTCTATCTTGTAAGATGCCACGCTACGCGGACCCGGAATGCGTTTACTCAAAGCACGAACCGTGGTAACAAGTATTGCTTTTTCGTTATTAAGCAATTGCTCGATACTCTCCTGCCGTGCTGCTACGAAAGCCGGATTGGCTTCCCGGTCATCATAGGGTAAAAGTTCGTCTTCCGGGAATTGTAAAATCGGGATTTTGTGGGTTGTATAGTCTTGCAGCGTTGTGAGATCATCGAGTACACGACCATACGTCAAACTGTCCGGCACAACGATAACGGATAAGCGGTTATTCACATAGGCCGACTGAGCCGCTAAAATCCCAAGCACCGCATCCATCGAACCGACATACCCGTCCACCATGATCGTCTTCTTTTCGGCGATATGGCGAAGTAAATTTTGCGCCGATTCAGAGGATGCTATACGCTGAAGAACTATATCAAGCATGTATAGAGGCTTTGATTAGATATATTCGCCGAAAAGCGTGTGGCCGTCGGCACGTGCGATACGAATACGAGCATACTCACCGATGGTTTTATCGGACTTAGGAATAATGATAATCTGCCCTTTGTCAGTACGCGCGCAATAATAATTATCCGATTTGCGGCTAACTTCTTCGATTAATACTTCGCGTTCTTTACCGATCTCACGGTGCAAAGATTTTAAACCGTTTTCCTTTTGCACTTCAATTATCTGTTGCAAGCGTCGCGACTTCTCCGCTTCTGTTACATCATCGGGCATAGTATACGCTTTAGTGCCGATACGCGCCGAATATTTAAACATAAATGCCGAGTCAAATTGTACCGTACGAAACAGTTCCACGGTATCCAAATGATCACGTTCAGTTTCCGATGGAAATCCGGTGATAATATCGGTTGAAATGGACACATCCGGAATTATGCGACGCACTGTATCAATAAGTTTAAGATATTCTTCGCGTGTATATGTACGGTTCATAAGTTCCAAAATACGATTGGAACCCGATTGCACAGGAATATGAAGCTGTTTGCAAATATTATCGCGTTGTGCGATGATGTGCAGAAGATGTTCAGGGAAATCCTTTGGATGCGGAGAAGTAAACCGAATCCTACGCACTCCAGGCACTTCACTGACGCGATTCATCAACTCAGCAAAATCCTTTTGTTCCGGATCACGGTATGAATTGACATTTTGGCCCAATAACCCAATTTCTGTATAACCCTGCGCTACAGCTTTGTGTACTTCTTCGACTATACTTTCAACGGAACGACTGCGCTCCCGGCCCCGCGTATAAGGAACCACACAAAATGTGCAAAAATTATCACATCCCCGCATGATCGCTATCCACGCCGTGATTTTACCAAGTCGCAATGGTTCAACCTGATCATACACCTCCGTGCGCGACAAACGCGTATCCATTTGAAGAGGTTTTAATTGAAAATCACGATATTCGGATAAACTGAAGTCCTCAGCGTGTTGGGCTGGCAAGCGTATCTGTACAAGATTTTGCGAAGCTTGTTTTTTTTCTATTAACTCCGGAATTTTACGATACGAATCCGGTCCTAAAACGACATTGACGTACGGGCGTTTGGCGTGGATTTCTTCTTCAAGATGTTTTGCCATACAACCCAAAACACCAATGATGAGATGAGGTTTCTCTTCTTTGAGTTTTTTAAATCGCGTTAACTGACCCCACACGCGCTGCTCGGCATTCTCACGAATAGCACATGTATTCATAAAAATCGCATCGGCCGTTTCATAATCATCCACTAGATCATAATCCATATCGCGCATAATGCTGGCGACCAACTCCGAATCATACACATTCATCTGACAACCGTAGGTTTCTAAATATAAACGTTTACGGCTGCCTTGGAGGCGCGAACGTACATCGGCAATGGATTCAGGTGTATGAATCTCTTCAAAGGCTGTATCGGACATGGGATTACTCATTGATCAGAGAGTCCGTAAGGCTGAGTGCAATTCCAGAGAGCATGACTTCCGGCCCCAGAGTGGTAAGATCACCGGACAGCATTTCCGTATCCACATTGGCATATAATGAGCAGGCTGCCCCTTTTTCTATCGTAAGACCGGAAAGTTTTCCATTCTGTACGCCAACAAAAGTTACTTCATTCAATAGTTCGCTGACGACATAACCGCTGCAAAAATGAAGTTGCAGATGCGCGTTGGGTGTATATACAGTGATAAGCGTCCCCTTACGACGGCCAATCGGGATCTCCGGATATATTTCCAATGTAAGTTTTCGCCCCTCGGCCTGATTTTCAAGATACATTCTGTAATGATCGCCAAAATCCTGTTTCTCCACTCCCAAACTTTTGGCAATGCGTTCCACATCTACCGGCGACAAATTAAATTTATGTTCATCTTCTGATTTGGCTTTTTTTGTTTTGAGCGCAACGGAACGTGCTTTATCAGTTTTTTTATTTTCCGATTTAACGCGTTTGGAAACTGCGGGTTGAGTTTTCTTTTTCTTTTTCATGATTGTGTATTTTGTGTATCTACAATTACTGCGCCTAAATCATTGTCTATGGAACGATTTTTTCGCAGAAGTTCAGATTCTTTTAATTCCTGTTCGATTTGTGGAAACGTATAGCGTACATCCCCGTTATTATTCAATGTAGTTTCACCGTTAAAATCTCTCAACATGCTATCCAAAGCCTCCTGGACATCGTGTTTTTTGAGAACTTCTTCCCCTTTGGATTTACCGTTGATATAAGTTACAACTTCATCCACGGTTGCTGAGGCCGACGGTATCGAAAACAAATACCGCATAATTCGTTTCCGTACATTCATCGCCCGTCGGTTTCGTTTTTGTTTAATTATAGCAAACGAACGAAACAACGGTATAATAAAGAATATCAGTGAAAAAACAAAGGGAACCCATCCTAAAAACACGCCGATCCATGGGGATTCATTCATCCATGGCATATCCTCGAGAGGCCGGTAATACGTTTTTAGAATAAGCACGGAAAAAGCCAAATTAAAAATATTCATGAAACTGATAAGCGCATTGCGTCCGGTCGTATTGCCCGTCAGTTCATAATCAGGTTCATATTCATCCCAGTAATATTCAATTGCGCCATCCTGCGCACTTTCTTTTTTTCGTGTGATCTGATCAAAGCGTCCGTAGATAACTCCGTTGTCGGTAAACAAAATTTCGCCTTGGAATCGCACAATACAATCGGATAAAAACGATTCCGCTTTCTCCCTCGTCCAACCGGCTAATGCAATAAGTTCGGCCGGTGTTATGATCCCTTTTTCACGCCGTAGATACGCCGCCACTTCACGGGCGTTGGCTAACGGATCTATTTGAACGCGTTCCGGACCGAATACAAAATCATACACGGAGGCCATGAAGCTTTTTTTGTTTTCGTTGAGCGGTGACGGGCGGGGTGTATAGTTTTTGTAACGGTATCCGCGATTATCCACTTTGTATCCGATATCACCGGTGATAGTACGCCAACGGAAAATGGAAAAAAACACATCAAAGATCTTACCCAAATTGACCGGCGATCGTTTACTGTCTTTGCTGGCAGCAACGGCGGCAACGACCATGGCGATCAATAGAACTAAAAAGATACCGAAATAAACGACCAACGTGATCGCGATCCAAGCCTTATAGAACCATGTAAAAATTTTCCAAAAAATTTGGCCGATGGCCGCAACATAATCTTTCCATGTCTTAGCGCCGCGACGACGCAAGGAGGCGCCGAACCCATATATCAGATCGCCGTTTTCCGTGAGCCGCAGCCGGCAATCGTATTTTGCCATCATGGCATCTAATGCCGACTTGGCTTCATCTACGGACAATCCGGAAACGGCCGAGGCATCCGCGAGTGTAAAATCACCTTTGAATGCACTAACCTTGCTTTCCAGCAGTTTGATAGCTTTTTCGATATCAGTTTGTAACATAATGTGTTCGTTTGAATGGCGAGAATGTATGGCACTTGATGCATAAATTCAACCCATAAAAATACCTTTCGCCTTGCGCAGTATAGCCTCTTTTGATATATTGCGCCGCCATGCAAAACACTATACTTCGCGACACACTTAAGGTCAACGAAATTTTCTACAGCATCCAGGGCGAATCTACGCACGCCGGTAAGCCGTGTGTATTTGTGCGTTTGACGTACTGTAACCTGCGCTGCACATACTGTGATACGGAATACGCATTTTATAGCGGGCGGGATATGACCGTTGAAGACGCCATTCAGACAATTCAATCATATAACTGTAAAACCGTTGAAGTGACCGGCGGCGAGCCTCTTTTGCAAGAACGTGTTTACGATTTGATGATGCGGCTCTGCGATATGGGATTTGAGGTATTGATCGAAACCGGTGGCAGTCTTAATGTTGAAAAAATCGATCCCCGTGTACTGAAAATCGTTGATATGAAGTGCCCCTCTTCCGGTATGCAGGAAAAAAATTATTACCCTAACCTGAACAAACTATTACCGACGGATGAATTAAAATTTGTTATCGGCGATCGTAATGATTACGAATGGGCGAAGGCATTGATTGCTCAATATCCGCATACAAAACAAATTAATTCTATACTTTTTTCGCCGGTATTTGGCACTATCGAACCGGTTTCTATGGTCAACTGGATGCTGGAAGATAAACTTCAAACGATAGCGCCTAATATTCGTTTTCAGATACAGTTACACAAGGTGATATGGTCACCGGAAACGCGTGGTGTATAATGACACAAACCGTCAAAATCGCAAAAGAATTTCACTGGGAAATGGCCCATCGCCTGCCTTATCATACGGGCGGTTGTCAGAATATTCACGGCCACTCTTATATTCTATGGGTCGAAATCGAAGGACAACCTCAGGAAAACGGTATGTTGCTTGACTATGCAGAAATTAAACGAATTGTGAAACCGATGATTGACACGCTCGACCATGGTTTTATATGCAGCAGTGACGATACGGCAGTTCTTGCGTTTCTGAACAACTCAAAATTCAAAATGACTATCGTTGATTTTTATACGACCGCTGAGAATTTGTGTTATTATTTTGCGGACGCCATCGAAAAAGAAATAATAAAATATCCTCATGTTCATTCCATGAAAATTAGAATTTGCGAAACGCGTTCGTCGTACGCCGAAATAACCCGATCCCTGAAACGATGACAACGGATACCCATTCTACATTGGCCGTCGTCCTCGCAAGTGGCGGACTGGACAGTTGTGTCACGACGGCTATTGCGTCACAAACTCACGCGCTTGCAATGTTGCATGTCAACTATGGTCAGCGTACAGAAAAACGCGAACTGCGCTCTTTTAACGATATTTGCAATTATTATAGTGTTCTACCCTCTCGACGCTTGATCGTTAATATCGAGCACCTAAAGCAAATTGGCGGTTCCAGTCTGACCGATAATTCGATTCCTGTCTCATCGGCTGACCTTCATAATAAAAACATCCCCAGTTCTTATGTGCCTTTTCGCAATGCCAATATTTTAGCCATGGCCGTAAGTTGGGCCGAGACGATCAAAGCCGAAAAAATTTATATAGGCGCCGTACAGGAAGATTCCAGCGGTTACCCTGATTGCCGATCGGATTTTTTTGAAGCATACAATCAAATGATTCGGTTGGGCACCAAACCGGGTTCGGGAATTGAAATCATCACCCCAATCATTCATTTGCAAAAGTCGGAAATTGTCCGCGAGGGACTGCATCTGAATGCCCCGCTATCGCTTACATGGTCGTGCTACCAATCGGAAGATGAGGCGTGTGGGGTTTGCGACAGTTGTGCATTACGCTTACGGGGATTTCAATCTGCGGGCATTGAAGATCCGATCTTATATCGGGTAAGACCAAAATATGATTAGTTGATCTGTTTGCATTCGATTTTCGTAGTATCAGTCTCGTATTAATTTAATTGAGGGAGTTTGTTGCGAGGCACTTTAGAGTTTTATACGTTCCAATAGAGCTACCAAAACAAAAAAGCCGACTTAAAATCGGCTTTTTTGTTGGCGGAGAGGGTGAGATTCGAACTCACGGTACCCTTTTGGGGGTACACACGCTTTCCAGGCGTGACAGTTAAACCACTCCTGCACCTCTCCGTGGCTCTTGGCCTCATATTAAACAAACGCTTAATATGAAAATATTTTTATGCGCGCGAAAAATAGACAAGCACGCTCAATAATGCAAGGAATTTATTGATTTTGCTTTTTTTCAGCGAGTTTTTGCTTCAAAATTTCATTCGTCATGGCCGGATTGGTCCTTCCTTGCGACAGCTTCATCACTTGCCCGACAAAATGACCAAACACGGCTTCTTTTCCGCCAAGATATTCCTGCAATTGTTTTTGATTCAATTCAAACATACGATCAATAATTTTTTCAATCTCTCCGCGGTCCGTGATTTGGAGCAAACCCTTTGTTTTCACGATAGCTTCGGCATCCGCACCATCCTTCGCCATTTCTTCAAATACTATCTTCGCTATTTTTCCGCTGATCGTATTATCGGATACCATACGAAGTAATTTCCCAAGATTGGCCGGTGAAATGATAAAGGCATCGGCATCCTGTTTGCGCTCCTTCAACAAAGCCATGACCTCGCCCATAATAAAATTACTGGCCAACTTGCCGTCGCTTACGTGTTTTAGCGTTTCTTCAAAATAATTGGCTAATGATTTACTGAGCGTCAAAACGTCGGCATCATACTTAGGAATGCCGTATTGTTGAACAAACCGATCCCGACGCGCTCCGGGTAACTCGGACAAACTACCGGCGATTTCATCCACCCAGGCTTTAGTAACACGTAAAGGTACCAGATCCGGCTCGGGAAAATAACGATAGTCATGCGCTTCTTCTTTGGACCGCAATGCGCGTGACACACCTTGATTGTCGTCCCACAACAACGTCTGTTGGCTGACACTACCGCCATTTTGCAGAATATCTGTTTGACGGGCCATTTCGTAATTCAAAGCGCGTTCTACCGCTTTGAATGAATTCATGTTTTTAATTTCTGTTTTGGTGCCAAATTTTTCCTGACCTACGGGACGCATCGATATATTGACATCACACCGCAAGCTGCCCTCTTCCATATTTCCATCACAAATTTCCAAATACTGTACAGTCTGGCGAATTTTGGTCAGATATGCGACAACCTCAGCCGGAGTCCGAAAGTCTGCTTCCGTTACAATTTCTATCAAGGGCGTACCGCAGCGGTTAAGATCAACAAAGGTTTTTTCGCCGCCGGTGAGGGCATCGTCGTGGATAGATTTGCCCGCATCTTCTTCCATATGTATGCGTTTTATGCGAATACGCTTTACGGCTTCGCCGACTTCGATATCCACCCATCCGTTTTCACATAGAGGTTTGTCAAATTGGGATATTTGATAACCTTTAGTCAGATCCGGGTAAAAATAATTTTTTCGAGCAAAAATGCTTTCTTCGGCGATAACGCAATGCGTAGCCAATCCCATACGAATGGCAAAATCTACCGCTTTTTTATTGAGCACCGGTAACGCACCGGGCAATGCCAGGCAAACCGGACAAGTTTGCGTATTGGGCATCGCACCGTATTTGGTGCTGCAGGTACAAAACGCTTTGGATTGGGTAATAAGTTGAGCGTGAACTTCCAGACCCATTACCGGTTCATATTGTATATCGGACATACTATTCCTCTTACATCATAAAAGTTTTTTCGCGTTCCTGACCGATAGAGACGATCTTGATACGCGCATGGCCAAGATAGTCTTCGATAAATTTGAGATACGCTTGTGCTTTTTGCGGCAACTCAACATAATTTTTAACGCCGGATGTGTCGGACTTCCATCCTGAAACGGTTTCATACACAGGCTCTACGCGTTCCAACTCACCGGCATCCGTCACATAATGATCAATGCGCTTACCATCCACCTTATAGCCGACACATATTTTCAGCTCGTCCAAGGTGTCCAGCACGTCCAATTTGGTAATGGCTAATTCGTCAATGCCGTTGACCATCATAGCATATTTGAGTTGCACCAAATCCAACCACCCGCAACGACGCGGTCTGCCGGTTGTAGCGCCAAATTCTCCGCCGAGTTCACGCACCTTTTGACCAAAAACTTCATCAAATTCCGTTGGAAAAGGCCCGTTACCGACACGCGTATTATAAGCTTTGACTACACCCATAACGTGATTGATATAGGAAGGACCTATTCCTAATCCCGTACAAGCACCTCCTGCGCTGGCATTGGATGAGGTCACAAATGGATATGTCCCGTGATCAATATCTAGCAAGGTACCTTGGGCGCCTTCGAGTAAAATCTCTTTTCCGGTTTGATTGGCCTCAAAAAGATATTTGACACTATCACCGATCAGCGGCTTGAGCTGCTGGCCGATTTCTTTAAATTGTTTGATCGTCGGTTCGATCGGTAATTCTTCAGAGCCAAATGCTTTAATGATTTTATTTTTTTCCGTAATAGCCTTGGAAAGTTTCCGCTCCAACGTGTCCGGATGAATCAAATCAATAGCACGAATACCGCTGCGATCAATTTTATCCACGTACGCCGGTCCTATACCTCGCTTAGTCGTACCGACCTGATTTTCACCGAGGTACTTCTCTTTAGCTTGGTCAATGAGTTTATGGTACGGCAAAATAATATGCGCATGCGGACTGATCATCAAACGATCGTGCATCGTGATCCCCATATCAGACAGCATTTTTATCTCGTCAAAAAGCGCGATAGGATCTATCACTACACCGTTGCCGAGAATACACATAACACCTTCGTGTAAAATACCTGAGGGTATCAGATGCAAAACGTATTTTTTATTTCCGTGGACGATAGTATGTCCCGCATTAGCGCCGCCTTGATAACGCGCTACGACGTGTGCCTGACTGGCTAATAAATCAACAATTTTCCCTTTACCTTCATCGCCCCATTGGGCACCGATAACAATTCGAACAGACATATTTTTTTCCGATCAGACAAAAAATAACCCAAAACCTATTGCAGATCTTGGGTTATTATGTTTAAAAATAATTTAATTTTTAGACAAAACTTTTAACCCCGTCATCCACAGAATCGTATTGCTTAAATACGGTCGCCAATTTTGTTATTTGAAATATCTGTTTGATTTTCGGAGACAGATTGGTCAAGCGTAAATCACCGCCGTTATTTTTTACCGTAGTCAGATTGCTGATCAAAATACCCAAGCCTGAGCTATTGATAAGATCAACGGATTGCATATTAACGACAAAATTCTTTTTTCCCTGCTTTATGCGGGTATGAATTTCATCATTAAGCTGCGTTGCATCCGGGCCGCCCATGATGTTGCCTTTTAATTCCAATACGACAACGCCGTTATTCTCTGCAATATTGTAATCCATAGCGGTAACCTCTAAATTGACTGGCGTAACATAAACCAAAAAAGCATCACGATCAAGCGCAGATTATTACTTGACTTTAATATCTTCTCCGGCATTCCATTCGATCAGGATCGGACTCGCCACGTAAATGGATGAATACGTTCCAACGACAATACCGGTCAACAGAGCCCATGCAAATGTGCGAATAACCTCACCGCCGATCATCAGCAATACAATAACCGACAACAAGGTTAATGTCGATGTCATCACCGTACGGCTCAGAGTTTCATTAATGCTTTTATTGATGACTTCTCCAAAGGTCGTACCACGTTTGATAAGGCGTGTATTCTCACGAATACGATCAAATACGACTATGGTATCATTTACGGAGTAACCAATGATGGTCAGCAAAGCGGCAACGGCACCCAGCGAAAACTCAAGTTGCAACGCGCAAAATAAACCGATGGTGATGATCACATCATGGAACAAAGCCGCCACGGCAGCCATGCCCCATTTCCAATGAAAACGAATCGCAAGGTAGACAACAATGAATAGAAGTCCCCAAATCGAAGCCCAGATGGCGGAAACTTTAAGTTCATCGCCGATCTTGGGACCAACCTGACTCACCGAACGTAGTTCAACCGAATTGCCGGGAAAGTTATCGTTCATCAGCTTTAAAACGGTCGGCGCTACTTCGTTATTTTGTTCCAAAACGTGTATTAACACTTCATTTCCATTTCCGAAGTCCTGAATACGGTCAGAGCTATACTTCGAAGAAACAATGCTGCGAACTTTTTCCAATTCCACTTTGGAATTAAACTTAACTTCGATGGACGTACCGCCGACAAAGTCAACGCCGTAATTAAGTCCCCGGAAAAAGAATAACAATAAGCTGATTAAAATGAGTATACCCGAAAAAATGTACGCATTGCGACGCGTATCGACAAGCGGGTAATTTTTATTTACAAACAATTCCATTATCTGTACTCCTCGAAAATTTCGTTATTTTATGCGCTGGTTTTGGTATAGGAAATACCGATACTCATCTGACGTTCAATCGTAGAACGATCGTAGATGAGATCCATAATAAAGCGCGACACAAACACACCGGTGAAGATCGTAGTGACGATACCGATCATCAGCGTCAAAGCAAAACCTTTGATCGGACCGGTACCAAATTGGAACAACACGATACCTGTACCAAATGTTGTAAGATTGGCATCTACGATCGTAACAAAAGCTTTTGCAAAACCGGTTTCGATCGCTGCACGCACTGTTTTTCCGAGGCGAATTTCTTCACGAATACGTTCATAAATTAGCACGTTGGCATCAACCGCCATACCCATCGTAAGTACGATACCCGCAATACCAGGCAGGGTAAGTGTAAAACCGAAACCAGTGAGAACTCCGAAAAGTAATAGAACGTTGATTACTAATGCCATATCCGCCACAGCGCCGGACATACGGTAATAAGCCACCATCGCTAAAGCGATAACCACGAAGCCTATCCAAAATGCCATTTTTCCGCTGTCAATCGAATCCGCACCCAACGAAGGACCGATCGTACGCTCTTCCATCACGTGAACCGGCGCGGGCAGTGAACCGGCACGCAGCGCAATAGCAAGGCTCTTGGCTTCGATGAGGTTTTCCATGCCTGTGATTTGCGTGTTACCGCCTGAAATTTTTTCCTGAATATTCGGAGCGGATTGAACTTTGTTATCAAGAACAACGGCAATGCGTTTGCCGACATTAGCACCGGTAACGATCGCCCACCGTTTACTGCCTTCGGGTGTCATTTTAAGCGTAACGATCGGGCGTCCGGCCAATCCCGGATCCATGCCCTGATAAATATCCTGTTTCGCTTCGGTGATCACGGCGCCCGATAATTCGGGTTGTTTTTTCACCAAATACAACGCGTGGTGGCCTTCAAAAATAGGTTTTGAGCTGAAGATGATATCATTGGATTCACCGATCACCTGTTGTACGCCCGGCTTCATTTTGACACGTTCGCCGACCTGATAATAGAGCATGGACTTAACGTATTCAAAATTATTTTCGGGAACCAATACATCATATTGAGACGAAACCAAAAGTTTCGTTAATGGTTTATCTAGATTAGCGAGTGCGGAAGAATCTTTTTGTGAGGAATCGGAAGAAGACTTTTGAAGTTCCGCCGACAACCCTGTACCGCCATCCGATGATTTTTTCGACGTATCGGCCGAAATGGCACCGGCGCTGATTTTGCCGCTAACCGTATCTACTTTTGCAAAATACACATCCAAGCGTTCCAACGCTGTACCCAAATCCTGCGGATCTTTGACCAGTTTAAATTCAAGCAACGCCGTTTGCTGTATCAGATTTTTAGCTTGAGCCGGATCTTCGACGCCCGGTAATTCCACGATTATACGATGGTCGCCTTGCTTTTGAATGGTGGGTTCGCTCACACCGAATTGATCAACACGATTACGAATGATCTGCTGTGCTCGGTCCACGGCATCTTTGGATTGCTCATCCATAAACTTAACTACGTCCGCATTGTCCTTGAAGCGTTCACCCCAATAGGCCGGCATAGACAATTTTGCTTCTTCAAAATGAGCACGTAGAACATTGGAAAAAACGGCATCCGGATTTTTACGGTATTCTTCAGCCGCTTTTTCAAAAACCCGTGTAAACTCGGCATCCTTGGTTTTGGCTATACTCTCATAGAGCGTTACCACATCCGTTTCCATCACAAGATGTATACCGCCTTTGAGGTCAAGACCTAAATTGATAGATTTGGACTGCAGTTCATTAAGCTCTTTCGTGCCTTCGGGCGTTTTGAGCATTTCTTTTTTCTGTGCATCAGACAAATTATAAAATTTGAATGAAGGCCAAAGCGCGAACAGCGATAAGGCTGCACAGACCACAATGATCACCGCTCTGACATTTTTACTCTTAATCATTCGTTCAGATCCTCCGATAAATCTATTAAGTATTTAATTATCAGCAGTTTTGAAAAAAACGCGCCTAATATAGATGGCCGTATTCATAATGTCAAGTTTATTCAAAATGAAGGAATGTACCTCATCTAATCCGTACAACCTTGCGCCGCTAATGACGAATCATCAATTGCTGTTCGTATGAATTTATACGATGTCACATCGTCAGTTAATGTCAATGTATCCTTTACAACTTCCCAGTTTATCGTAATGTAGCCATCGATAATAAAGTCATCACCATCAACGGTATATTGATAAAACTGAATATCGAAACATGTATCGCCATCCGCTTTGACGGCATCAACATACACTACTTTATCAAAGTCTAAATAATTAACATAACCGTCAAATTCTCCGTACCACTCCGTACCATTAAGTGGAAAATTAGGTTTGTCGTCGCAACCGGAGAAAATCAATATCGTACATGTACTAACAACCCAAAAAGACAAAAAATTATTAACTTTCATATCGTCCCCTTTTTTTGGCAAAGCTCTTTATTTTATTTTTATAGAATCTGCGTTTCCTGCATTATACTGAATTAAATATTCCAACGGCCACCAAGTGATAATACCGGTGCCGCCGCCTGTAACAACGGCTTTACCATCCGGAGAGGCTGCCATAGACCATATTCCACGCTCTTGCGCTTTACGAATATCTTTTAGTCTTTCCAATCCCTTGGTTCTCCACAATGTCAGATCCCCATCCCCGTCACCGGTCACAAAATAGTTTCCGCCCTCAAGCCAACACATTTTTTTTATTTCACCATCATAAACTACCGTTTGTTCGTGCGCGTCGTTTGCTCGATTCCAAACTGAAATAGCGTCCACACTGCCTGTGAGAATCCGATTCCCTTCCGGAAAAAGTAACATCGCATTGATAGGATCACCTTCAGCGTAGGTACGAACATCATGCCCCGCTTTCATATCCCAAATTAAAATTTTTTTATCCCAGCTTACCGATACAAATACATTGGGGTCCGATGTAAAGACTATATCTGTAACCGCATCATAATGCCCGTACGGTGACGGAACTTCGATGGGGTGGCCTGAAAAAAATTTAGTTTGTTTTCCTGTTTCCGCATCCAAAAAAAGGATATTAAAAAAATTACCGACAATTAATTCTCTACCATCCGGTGAATATTTGGCAAGCTGAATATCATTAGTTTGTTTGTCAATAAACCACTGACGATGACGGTCCGCGAAGGAATACATTCCGATGCTTCCGGTGGATTGCGTATTGTCACTTGTTGTAATAAAAAATCGGTTCCCATCCGGCGAAAACCCGTTTACTAAAACGGCATCCGGCATCATATCCGATACCCATATTACATTTCCGGTTGCAAATTCTATAATTTTTGTATGCTTATTTTCTCCCCCACAAATCAGAAACTTGCCATCCGGTGAGAATTGTACGGAATTGACGATTTTACCGTCGCCGATAGAAAATGTTTTGGGTTGTTCTGTCGGTTTAGGATTACTTCCAGAGCCACTACAAGCTATCAGCGTTGAAAAGAGAATGGGAATAAACAGGCTTCGCATATATTTTTTTCCACAATGGTTTACGATTTTGTCGTGGTAATTGTCTAAAAAGGGCACTAAATTAGCCCGTTCAAACTTGAGAATCAAGCGTAGAATCTCAATTACTCACGTTCTATTTTTTGAATACCACGCTATCATTTTAAAGGTTAAATATGGCCGTTAAACGACCGACAAAGACAAAAAAAACAAAACGTGCTTCCCCTAAAAACAACTCACGCTCTAAAAAACAACCGCTGATTAGAACAACAGTTAGTCGTAACGTCAAAAAGACTTTTCCCGTCAGTATTAATGTGCCGCAGATCGAAAACCTTTTGTCCGAGCTTGAATACGGCGAAGAACTGGCTGAGTATTATGATCTGATTTATTCAGAAAAGGTAATCCACCAAATTCAATCTCCTTTTTTTCAAATGTTGATCAAAAAATACGGTATTCGGTCGGCTTGCGATTTATCTTGCCGTTCCGGTCAAACGCTTGCGGCATTATCCAAACTGGGCATCAAAAATCTAGCCGGTGTTGACGTAAGCTCCAAAATGCTTGATCTTGCGCGTAAGCGTTGCCCCTCTAAAACCCAGTTTTATCAAAGTGAGTTATTTCTCGCTCCGCACACCATCGGCGATGATACCAAGTTTGATCTTGTTTTATGTTCGCGCGACGCATTGCCTTTGGTTCTGGATGACGAAAGCCTTCTAGGGTTTATGGCGCAGGCGCGCAATCTGCTTTCACCCAACGGTATTCTTGTCGTAGAAACATGGAACTATGATAAAATCTGGCGCCGAAAAGAACGCTTCATGCCTGTGATGGATCGGTGCAGCAATAAACAATCTCTGCTGTTTTTTATCGAAAACGATTTTCACGGCGAATTATTGGTACATAATGTAGTCAAACTCGAAAAAAATAAATTTGAATGGTTCTTACGAACCATTTCAACACCCATTCGCCCGCTCACGCGCAACGAAATGGAGTTCTTCGTAAAAGAAGCAGGGTTTGAAAAATATGGTTTTTTGGGTAACTACGCAGGCTCACCATTTAATACAGCAGAGAGCGCGTACTGTATCATGCTTGCAATGAATAATACAAACACCATAACGGTTTCATAATCGTTTTTCGAATTTATTAATAACTCTTGCGTGGGACTATATATTAAGTTATACTGCCCCACTACGATCTATGATCATGAGTTTCTTTTCCGCCTTCAATTCCGCTACCGGATTTGTGATCGCTTCAAAAGTGGCTCAAAGTTCGGGTCTCGGCCTCTTACTTCCGCATCATAATCGAATTTAATTTTTAACGGGATATTCGTGCGTCCGAGTTTTTCACGCCGTATATTTCGTTGGTATTTTTTATCGCTTTAGGATCTCGTCCGTAAAGCACTTTTTAAGAAAGAATGATGTATGGCTTTCAAGCAACTTCATGTCATCGAACCTATTTTACAAGCACTCAAATCGGAGGGTTATACCAAACCAACCCCTATTCAGGAACAAGCTATTCCTCTGATTTTGAACCACAAAGATTTGCTCGGCTGTGCACAAACGGGTACAGGAAAAACAGCGGCATTCGCGATTCCGATATTGCAACTCCTGTTTCAGTCGTCATCGGTTCATATCCCGCGTAAAACCCACGCGCTTATTTTAACTCCGACGCGTGAACTGGCAATTCAAATCGGTGAAAGTTTTACGGCGTATGGTCGTCATACGGGATTGCGACATGCCGTGATTTTTGGCGGTGTATCGCAACATGCTCAAACTCAGGCATTGAAAGCCGGCGTCGATATCCTTATCGCCACCCCGGGTCGATTACTGGATCTGATGCAGCAAGGGTTCGTTCACCTTCAACAACTTAAGATTTTTGTATTAGATGAAGCGGACCGTATGTTGGACATGGGCTTTATACATGATGTGAAAAAGATTGTCGGTAAGTTACCCTCCAAACGTCAAACGCTCCTTTTTTCAGCCACGATGCCTGCTGAAATCCAAAAGTTAGCACATTCAATTTTATCGCATCCCGAACAAGTCTCCGTCACGCCGGTATCATCCACGGCTGAAAAAATCGAACAAACAGTTTATTTTGTCAATAAGCCCGATAAAAAAAACTTACTTATTCATGTTTTGCGAAACCCTGAAATTATTTCAGCCCTGATTTTTACACGAACCAAACACGGAGCTGATAAAGTAACGCGGGATTTGCTCAAAGCCGGTGTTACTGCGGAAGCCATTCACGGCAATAAATCCCAAAACGCCCGTCAACGTGCTTTAGGAAATTTTAAAAATGCTAAAACCCGCGTTCTGGTAGCTACAGATATCGCTGCGCGCGGCATTGATGTGGATAATTTATCCCATGTGATAAATTATGAAATCCCTAATATACCTGAAACCTATGTTCACCGAATCGGTCGCACGGGACGAGCCGGTATGAGTGGTACAGCTATTTCTTTTTGTGATCCGGAGGAACGCGCCTATTTGAAAGATATACAGAAATTAATCGGGAAAACTATCCCGGTTATGGATATGCCGGCCGCTGTGACTCCCGCAAAAGCCGCGGCTAACACCTTACATGATCATGGTACAAAACCGCATCAGGCTAAACAACACGGGCGCCCACAACAAAAAACGGGTTCATCGGATCGGAGAACTAAACAAAAAACGCAACACCAAACCGGTAAACCCAAAGATCATCGCAGTTGGTTTAAGAATACTTTTAAAAAGAGAGAAGATTAGATAAAATAAAAACTCCCTTCAAAATGAAGGGAGTTTTTGTGTAGCGCGTACGGGAATCGAACCCGTATTACAGCCTTGAGAGGGCTACGTCCTAACCGTTAGACGAACGCGCCATGAACTGCGGAATATATACACCCGATCCCGCGTTTGTCAAGCAGGTTTATCATTTATGCGTAATTATTTTTAATAAAAAATAGATTAAAATTATGACAGAGATTCAATCACCGGAAATGTTAGATGCTTTGCTAGAGAAATCGTTGAATACTACGGTGCTTCTCTTCAAACACAGCAACAGTTGCGGGACTAGTGCGTACGCGTTGGAACAAGTTGAAATTTTTTTGTCGGAATATCCGGGATGGAATGATCGTTGCGGCATGATTGTCGTTCAGACGCATCGTACGATTTCTAACCGCGTTGCCGATTTATTTGCTATCACCCATCAAAGCCCGCAGATTTTTGTCATTCAAAACAAAGAAGTCCTATGGCATAAATCGCATCACAGCATCACCAGCGACGCGATTAAAAAAATCGTTCTCTCGCTATTCTAACACACGTGGAAATAAGAGTTGCCGTATCCGTTCATAGGTTAACTTCATAACCCAAAACGATGGTTTTGTAGCGGAAAGGTTCTACTTTTTGGGTAAATTCCGTTTGCGAATAAGCGGCTCGTATGAATAGTCGTTGATTGGCGGCTGTTTCATATGAAAGTTTGATGTGCGCGCGATTATCCTGAACAGAATTGGTATATAACAAATTTCTAGTGATTTTATTCTCTCGGGGTATATCACGTCTAACGTAATCGGCTAAAAAATATAAACCCCAACGTTCATTGATATGTTTGCCAATAACAATATGGGCTTCCTGCTCTAATGAATAATTGAGGGTATATTTGGATACACGCCATGATGCGATATAGCGCCCATTAATAATCCATGTACCCGAGTAGTCCAGCCCTGTTTCCATACCATTGCGCCAACCATTGTTTTTACTCGGATAAGTCAATGGATCCGTCGTGGAAGCAAAAAAACGTTCCGTAAGGAAACCGGTGAAAACTTTCAAATATTCTGCGCTGGACCATACTAATCCAATAACGCCGGCGCGGGACGCAAAGCGATTTTCATGTTCCACTTTGGAGATATTACGTTCAAATCGCAATTCTGCAAACGCGCCCATCCTTTGTCCGAAATAATATTCGCCACGGGATTGAAGATTATACAAAGTCGCACGCACATCCGGTCCTGAAAGTCCATACTGTTGAGTGCGCCAATTAGTATTTAACGACCACACCCATGCGCCGCTCGCATAAACGTATTCTGTGCTGGCATGCGAAGTCCATGCATGACGTTCGTATGACGTATTATAATCTTCGTAACGTCCACGTCCTTGAAACGTAAGCTGATGTTCTCCGAATACGAATTGATAGCGCCCAGAACCCGCTGCCGCCATTAAAAATTGTCGGCTGGTTGACGTTCGATTTGATATAACAGGACCGGTCTCGCCGCCAATACGCCAATCAAAAGTACCGGCGTATAGTGTCGTTTGAAAACATACAAAATAGATGCCTATGAAGTTTATTCGGGCCAACAGAAGTGTTTTGGCTTTCATGGGTTGAGTTTGTCCGTAAGCAAATCACGGTAAGCAACCAACTGTTTATCGGCTTCTTTGAGTAACTGAATATAATCCGATTCCGACATGAACTCGGACATGCTCAAAACTTTTTCATAATTACGGACAATATTCGAAGGATTTCCGATCTGACGCATTACTGAAATCACCGTTCTTGCTTGCACATTTTGCGGATTGATATCAATTCCGTTATTCACACCGTCGTTTTTTATAAGCGAAGTACCATTACGAGAAAAACCCGTCCAAGTTCCCGCATCATACGCATCTTGTATAAAATCCGTCGTACGTTTTCTCAGAGACACCAGGGATTCATATACTTTTCGTTGCGTACGAATCTGATCTACATATTTATCCACTTCGATAATAGCCGCTTGCAGGTATTCTTTGCGAACTTCTTTTTCAAAAGGATCCGTAATCTTGTACAAATCTATTTTTAATAATGTTACCGGATCATACGATAGATTGTTCATCGGAGGCGTAATGAGTAGTTTTTTTTCCGTCCAATATCGTAATTGTTTTTCGATAGAAGAAGTGCTTTGGCGTTTTTGTTGAATGCGGAGCGAATCAATGATATAGTCGTATTCGCTGTTGAGTTGAATACGTAACGTTTCGATTCGTTTATGATAATCCTCCATCCGTCGTTGATTGGCTTTAATTTGTTCTGACAAGGTTAACCCTTTAGCAAGCGATCGAGCTATACGCTCTTTATTGGGTTGATTGGACTTTTTTTGTTGGATAATTTCATCTGCGTTTTCTTTCATGCGCTGATTGAGACTGTCTGCAGCATGAGCCGATGCACGCCATGCAAAAATAGTTTGCCCGTAAAACAACTCTTTTTCTTCCATGTTTTGTGCATGGAGGGGACCTATGCCGATCACCCCAATCGTAATAAAAATAAACCAATTCATAAGAGTTGGAACTTTTCCATTTTATAATAAAGGCTGCTCGTAGGAATGCCTAATAATTTTGCAGCCTGATTTTTGATATTATTACTTTTTTTCAAGGCAGCCATAATTATACCTTTTTCGAACGCTTCTAATGCCTGTTCCAACGGTAGATTCTCAAAACCCGACATGAGCGATTTAGAAGGGCCTGTGATATGTTGATTAATCATGGCATCATCTATTATTTCGTTTTCAGATATGACACACAAGCGTTCAATCAGATTCTGCAATTCGCGAATATTTCCGGGCCAAGTATGCTTTTTCAAAGTTTCCATCGCTTCGTCCGATATCTGTTTTGAACTTTGACCGCGGGTTCCGGCGTATTGATTGAGAAAATGATGCACGAGCAGTGGTATATCTTCCTGCCGTTCACGTAGCGGCGGCAACGAAATGGGAATGACCCGTAATCTATAAAAAAGATCTTCACGAAATTTTTCTTCTTGCACCATTTTAGACAGCGAGCGATGAGTAGCTGCAATAATACGTACATTTACGGCAATCGTATCTTCGCCGCCAACACGTTCAAATTCTCTTTCCTGCATAACTCGAAGTAAACGTACCTGCATGGCCTGCGAAATGTCTCCGATTTCGTCAAGAAACAGGGTTCCCCCGTCAGCTAATTCAAAACGACCTTTTTTTCGTTTGATAGCTCCGGTAAAGGCGCCTTTTTCATGCCCAAAAAGCTCGCTTTCAAGAAGATTCTCGGATAACGCTCCGCAATTCACTTTGACAAACGGTTTATCGTGACGATTACTTTTTTGATGTATAGCGCGCGCTACAAGCTCTTTACCGGTTCCGCTTTCGCCTTCGATAAGTATCGTGCTGTCTTCTAATGCCACACGGTCAATCAAATTGAATATTTTTTTTATACCTTGTGATGTTCCTATCATCGCGCCGTAGGAGCGCAACAGTTCGCCCTGTAATAATTCGTTTTCTTCTTTGAGACGTGTTAAAATAATTTCCTGTCGTATTTTTTCAACAAGCCTGCCGACGCGAAAACGTAATTCTTCCGGTGAAAACGGTTTTGTGAGAAAATCGGCAGCGCCTTTTCGCATGGCATGTACAGCCGTATCGACCGTACCAAAGGCTGAAACAACCATAACGGCAGTTTGCGGTTGAATCGTTTTTACCTGTTCTAAGACGTCCATGCCCGACATGCCATCCATTTTCAAATCCGTGATGACCAAAGGTAACGGCTTTTGTTTAAAAAATTTTAACGCACTCTCCCCATCGGAAAAGGCATGGACTTCAAACCCTTCGCGGCGTAAACTTTCAACCAATCCCATGCGCATGGAAGCGTTATCTTCAACTATCATTATTTTCATGGATTCCATCATACGTCAAATCGTTTGTTTAAGTCGCATAGTCACGGAGCAACCCGCTTCAAGACGGCTTTCGATATGTATCGTGGCGCCGTTGACGGCACAAAGCTTCTTACATATCGCAAGTCCTAATCCGTTACCATGTCCGCTTCGCGTAAAAAAAGGTTCAAAAACCTGAGGTAGCCATTTTTGATCAATCCCCTTACCGTTATCACGAATTGATAAATGAATATAAGAGTCGTGCATTTCGGATACCACTTCGATTTTTCCATACATTTCAAGCGCATCAATAGCATTTGAAAACAGATTGAGCATAATCTGGCGAAAATGCTGAGGGTCAAAATAAATCTCAGGTACACTTAAGTTGTAATTAATTTTAATTTTTTTGTTTTTTATTTCGTTCAAAAGTAATTGCTCCACTTCGGCACACAACGACCTGATGTCTATAAGTTGGCCTATAGCTTGTGCCGGGCGGCCGAATTCTAAATATTGGTGAACAAGATTTTTAAGGCCTGAAACTTCCTTTCTTATTTGCCGGATATACGCGCTTTGTTGCGACTCAGGCGGCATATCCTCGTAAACCAAGCCGGCCATCAGTTCAATACCCCCCAACGGATTTCTTATTTCATGCGCGATTTGCGCCAACAGTTCCTCTTTTTCTTTGTGACGGCCTTGTATATCCGTGCGCATTTGCTCCATAGCTGTGGCCAACGAAGCCAATTCGCCTTTGACATGTTTAGGCGCTTCCGTATCCCATTCCCCGCGTCCCAACGAACGGCTGAACCGCACCATTTGATCGATCGGCTTAGTAATCGTTTTAGCCAGCCAAAAACTTCCAAACAAAGTAAATACTAAAGCCGTTCCGCTTATGAACCAAAACACAAAGGACAAGTTTTCAATGTACATCAATTGATCGGCCTTTGCACGTACACCGGCCCAATATTCATCATCGATTCTGCAAAACCCCCACATATACCATTCGTTGTCATTACCCAAAAAGGGTAAAGTCGTCGAAGTTTCGCCCGGAGTTAATCGTTCAATTTCAGATTGACTGAGCAGTAATGTAGGATCCGGATGGATATAGTCGGATTCATCATCACTCGTCATCACAATTCGCAATGTCGCATCAAAAATAAAAGCGCTTGCCAGTTCGTGCCCTTCTTTTTTCTTCTTTAGATATCGCTTGTAAAATTGTGTGGCTACAGAGTTTTCCGAATGGGGTTGGACAAATTTTAAATTTCCCATATCCATATCCGTTGCGATCGCTTTGGCGGACATACGCACCTGACGGCTTAATTGATCCAGATAAACTTCTCTGACTGCTACGTAACTAAAACGCGAAAGCACGATGATGAGAATCATCGTGATTACGCTGAAAAGAACCCCGATCCGAGTACGCATCGTCCATCGGAATGTCATAAGCTTTTTTACTTAAAGTTGCTCCTTTTGCGTATTAATTGCAACAGCCGCACACTTGTTTTAAAAATACACCCGCCCGGGTTATGAGGAGGGAGAGGGTTTATAAAATTCCCGGGCGAGTGCTCTTCATTACCGCACCTGCAAAATTTGCAGGCCGTCTATATTTACTTGGCTAAAAGCTATACCACCGCAAAATACTTCCAATTTCAAATTTTCACCGTCCCGCATTTCAAATTCTTCAGACTCATACAGTTTCCACTCACCGCTTTCGACGGACAAATCAATCCGACTTGGATTTTCTGAATCCGACGCCGTAAGCGAAAATAAAGCGTTGCTGGCACTATTTTCTTCCATACGTGCCCACATTCGTAAACGATAGAAACCCGAAGCGACAACCTGTTTTTCAAAAACTGCTGCAGGTTGAATACATCCGGCCCCCACGGCCATACTGTATTCGCCCGCACCAGGCGCCGCTTTATTGATACGTTGACTTTCGTTGACGTTTTTCCATGCTTTGAGGTCATTTTTTGATTCAAATGACGTTTCATAAAAGAGTCCTGAATCCTTTTCACTGCAAGATACGACTGCAATAAAAAGTATTGAGAGGATACCTGCCCGCGTTATTTGCATGAAATCACTCTCCTTTCTAAATAATAATTTGAGATAACTGTACATACTTATAATAATTTAGATCACGATATTAATTGCTTGTCTCAATCAAATTTTGAATCGAATCGCAAGGCATTGATATTTCAAAATCTTCTCCGTCCGTCAAAATGTGGATGCCTTCTTTGGTAAACAATGTTTTGCCTCTGAATTCATAATCTTTGAACGTCTGATTAGGAACGTCTTTAAGTTTTGACTGATAAAACACTCTTTCTATTTCAGGTTCTATGGTAAAAGCTCCAGGCATCGCATCTTGCGTCATAGTACATTCAAAGTATCCGCTGTTAGGCACGCAGCTCTGTTCGCTCAGCACGACGTTTTGAACAATATCGCGATAGGTAAATTTGACAACCGTATCCGGGGAAAATTGATATTGAAAGTGACTTATTGTTGATCCGCTATAATACAGTTCGCCAACCGTGCCCGGATCTGAATAATTTTTGATACCTTTTATTGTATATTTGACTGTCCCCTCCACGTCATAAGCCTTTGTACCGGAACCGATGGGGTGATTATTTTTATAATTAAACTCAAAATACATGACATTGCTCTTGGATGTCGGATTGCCTTCCTGATCGGGCGATTCATATCGGTATTGTAATTCATAGCTTCGATTGGATTTTTCAAAACGAACAGACCAATATTGAGTTTGACGATTATACCGCAATGAATCTTTCATAGATGATTCCCCTTCAAAGCGAAAACCCCAAGGAGATAATATGAACAAACCCGGTAAATCAGCTATCTCCCTTTGAGCAAGGTAAGAAGCGTTATTTAATTGTACCAAACTATTGCTTAGCATTGCACGACCTTGTGTCTCGACAATATCATTTAATTCTTCGCGGCTCATTTTTTTTTCTGATGCGTCATAACATGAAATCAAATTCAACGAAATGAACAAAAGACCGAATATTTTTGTCACTCTACGCAAAACGAACACATCACTTTCTTATTCACCACAGATTAAAAGTTGGTCATTATCAAATTCTACTTGTCTCATAGCTGTAACCACTTCACCGAAACGAACATACAGCGTATCATTACTCACTTCAAAGGAACCGAGACAAATGTCACCCGGCATTTTTATAGGTGCGCATATTTTTCCCTTCAATCTTTCCGTCTCTGAGTACGGATAGTATGTATACTCGTAACAATCCGAAGGTTGCTCTTTTAACCAATAATGATAAGTCCCGTTTTCAAAATATACTCGCTCCTCTTTTGACAGTATGACGCTTACTGTTTGCCATTGTGAGCCATCTATTCCCGGTTCCTTTTTGGAGTCACAGCCGAATACCGAAATTGTAAGCACAAATAGTATTGTTAACGTTTTATGATACACCACTTATTCTTTCACAATAAGTTAATACTCTAAACGCTCAACCTTTTTTAACGATAGAATTGGCGCCGCTGCATGAATGCATACAGATTCTTTATTGATATGGCCTGTAAATTTTACCACGATACCGTCTTTTTTATATTCATCCGGTAAATCATGCACATCAAAAATTTTGTTATCACTGGTTATCAGTTCGAAATAACCACCTTCAACGGTCACATACTTTATGTAGCCGACGCCCGATATCTTTTCGTCGGAACCGAACAACGCTTTATCGTTTTCGGATGTGCCAATATTCGCGCCTTCCGAACACGCCATTAAGAGAAATAAGGTTGTTAATATGTTTAACTTGATCAGCATCGAAGTTAAATAGATTAGTATGACGAAATGTTGAATAATAAAGCTACAAACTTAGTGCCAATGAGGGACAAAAATGAAGTCGAGTAAATCAATAAAAAACAATATGGCGAGTTTTGTTTTTACTCGATTTTCAGTTCTCGGTTATCAGAAAACCGATACTATAGCGGATATTTGATAAGAAATAGGGATTTGATATGATTTGAAAAGAGTCAGGTTGGGATATTTAATTTACAAATTACAAAACACTTTCATGTTGCGCAGATATCTTAGCGGCTTCCCATCCGATGATCGCCGTTTTACGGGTTGTACCCCACATATAGCCGCCAAAGTTTCCTGAAGACTGAATCACTCTGTGGCATGGTATCAAATATGCAACGGGATTACTGCCAATCGCTGTACCCACGGCACGCGAAGCTTTCGGCTTACGAATTTCTTTAGCAATGGTATTATATGTAGTCAACTTTCCGAAGGGAATTTTTAACAACGCTTCCCATACTTTGAGCTGAAACTCGCTTCCTTTTAAATGTAAATTGATCGAATGATTTTCAGGCGCTGTTGCATTAAAAATATTCAGCGCGTTTTTATGAAACGAATCCTTCTTGTGATGATATGTGGCATTAGGAAAATGTGACACTAATTGCGATAACGCTGATTTGGGGTCATCGGAGAACATCATGTAACACAGGCCTTTGGACGTAGAGGCTGAAAGTATGTCACCAAAAGGACTTTCTGAAAAGCTATAGTTTATTTCGAGATTTTCTCCTCCATTTTTATATTCTCCGGGCGTCATACCTTCGATATTAACAAAAAGGTCATGCAAGCGGCTTGTTCCCGATAATCCGCTTTCCATAGCGGCATCCATCAAACTAATTTTACCATCTTTCAAAATACTTTTTGCATAATCTATCGTTGTAAACTGTAAAAACTTTTTGGGACTTACCCCGGCCCATGCCGTAAACAAACGTTGAAAATGAAACGGGCTTACATGTACTTTTTTAGCCACGTCATCCAAATCAGGTTGTTCTTTGAAATTAACCCTGATATATTCGATCGCTTCAGCTATTCTTTTGTAATTTATCTGTTCTTGAACTTCCATATCCATCTCCTTTTTTAGGATAAAGATACTATCTCAAAACTCGCCGCAAAACCCGATTCTTGCTATTTTTGGGTCAAAGTAAGTCATTCTGAAATCATTATTCATTGTGAATCAAAACCGACGTCATCGTCAAAGACCCGGCAACCGGTTTGTCATTAAAAAAACTTATTTTTTCATCCGGTTTCTGTAACGCCAGAATATACAGTAGAGGCAAAAAATGATCCGGCGTCGGTATGGCCATATCAAAAGCACGCCCCATTTTATCGTAGTGTATGAGAGCACTATGATCGTTTGTAAGGATTTTTTGCTTCATGGTTTCATTCGCTTCGATGGCCCAATCATAACCATAAGCCGTATCATTGAGTTTATCCCAAGCAACCATACGCAGATTATGTACCATATTTCCGCTCCCCACGATCAAAATGCCTTTCTGCCTTAAAACGTGGAGTTCTTTAGCTAATTCGTAGTGGTATTCAGCGTGTTGATAATGGTCAAGGCTCATTTGTATGATCGGTATGTCAGCATTCGGATATAAATGTTTGACCACGCTCCAGCATCCATGATCCAATCCCCATTGTCCATGATCCAAGCCGACTTTGGTTTTGGTTATGATGGATTGTGTTTCTAAGGCTAAATCCGGACTACCGGGTGCGGGATATTCTACTTCATACAACGATTTTGGAAATCCACCGAAGTCGTGAATCGTTTTGGGTTTGTCCATGGCCGTCACATAGGTTCCCCGCGTTTCCCAATGGGCTGAAATGCACAAAATTGCCTTAGGCTTTGGTAATAGTTCTCCTATTCGACGCCATCCTCGGACAAACTCATTTTCGTCTATCGCATTCATGGGGCTGCCATGACCGAGAAACAAAATCGGCATGCTCTCAGTATTGGGCAAAGATTTTGTGATGGATGAAAATTCACGCAGTCGCATATTAACTCCGGCTAATGGCATTAATGCCATCGTGTGAATAAATTGTTTTCGATTCATTAGCAAAACTATAAGAATTACTTATCTATTTTACACATGATTTATGCAAATATTGGGTCATTCGAAAATAAAAAACTTTAATCAAAAACCTCCGTTTTTAGCGGAGGTTTTCATTGAACTTCTAAAAGCAGGTTTCACTCGGTCACACTTTTTCTTCCCAAATCTGCGCGATTTCGATAATGGTTTTTACGGCGGCTTCCATGTCTTGCACGGCTACCCACTCCAGTTTGGAATGGAAACTATGCTCACCGGCAAAAATATTGGGGCAAGGTAAACCCATAAACGAAAGCCGTGATCCGTCCGTGCCGCCACGAATCGGTGTCTGGATAGGTTCGATTCCGAGGCGTTTCATCGCTTCGACGGCATACGCTCCGACTTGCGGATGATGATCAAGCACTTCTTTCATATTGCGGTATTGCTCTTTAACTTCGCACTCTACGCGGGCACCCGGAAATTGTGCGGCCGTTTTTTCAGCGAGATCTTTGAGAAAATCTTCTTTTTCTTTGAGCTTTGCCGTCACAAAATCACGAATGATAAAACGTATGGTCGCCAATTCTTCATTGGCTGTAAACGATGTCGGATGAACAAACCCCTCGCGCTTTTCCGTTGTTTCCGGAGAGAGACCGACCTTTGGTAAATTTTCGATAAAATGAGATGCCACCTTGATGGCATTGACCATTTTTCCTTTAGCATATCCGGGGTGGATATTTTTTCCATGAAATCGGATCGTCATACCGTCGGCGCTAAACGTCTCGGTCTCGATTTCGCCGCGACTGGAGCCGTCCACCGTATAGGCATATTTGGCGCCTAATTTTTTTAAATCAATTTTTTCCGTACCGCGACCTACTTCTTCATCCGGTGTAAAACATACTTTGATCGGGCCGTGCTTGACTTCCGGATGAGACAAAAAATAATTAACCGCATCCATGATTTCCGCCACACCGGCTTTATTATCCGCGCCGAGTAGCGTCGTACCATCCGTGGTAATGATGTCAAAGCCGATCATTTTTTCAAGATCAGGGTTGTTTTTCACCTCGATAATTTGATTGGAATCGTTTTTGAGGCGAATATCGCCGCCTTGGTAATTTTTATTGATCACCGGATTGACACCGGCACCGGTCACTGCCGGCGATGTATCCACGTGTGCAATAAATGCAATAGGATCCACGTTTTTGGAGGTATTCCCGGGCAATGTCGCCATCACATAACCATACTCGTCCATGTGCGCATCGGCCAATCCCATCGCTTTCAATTCAGCGGCAAGATCGCGGGATAAATTTTTTTGTTTTTCGGTACTCGGAAAAGAAGTGGACTCTTCATCCGACTGGGTATCGTATTTGACGTATTTCAAAAAACGATCCACGCAGGTAAATGTATACTTGGGATCAAACATAGTTTTGCCCTTAATGGAGTTGTAAATAGTATTGATAAACAATGGTAACTTTTTTTTTGTAAAACATCAAGACACGGCTTACGATTGTACCTATCATTCTATCCGATTATGTTTTACCGCTTGATGTTCATCGCGGGAAATTTTATACTGTGCCCCCACGTAACGAAACTGCAAGGAATTATGGATCAACGATTAAACGATCTTACGGCTTTGGCATACAACCTCTGGTGGTCATGGAATCAAAACGCACAATCAGTTTTCCGCGAATTATCCCCGCAAATCTGGGAGGAAAGCAATCATAACGCAGTTGCGGTTTTGCACGGAACGAGCCACCAAGAATTGCGTGCACGTCTCAACGATTCACATTTTCGTGAAAAGGTGGATCGTGTTATTACGCAGTTTCGCAGCTATATGCAGCACGAAAACACCTGGGGATCGCATCACGCTCAAACGTTTCGTGATAAGCCGGTCGCCTATTTCAGTCCTGAATTTGCATTGCATGAATGTTTACCGATTTATTCGGGCGGGCTCGGCGTCCTATCCGGCGATCATATCAAGTCGGCCAGCGATTTGGATATTCCATTTGTCGGTGTCGGTTTGTTTTATCGTCAGGGTTATTTTCAGCAACATATCGCCATTGACGGTACACAGCAGGAACTCTACCCGCTCAATGATACGACGCACTTGCCTTTGTCACTTCTTTCCGACCGTACCGGAAAACCTGTAGTAACTGTAGTTGAAATCGGACACAGTCTGGTCAGCTTATACTGCTGGCAAGTCAAGGTCGGTCGCGCTCAACTGTATTTGCTCGATAGCAATCATCCGGATAACGAAGAACATTATCGCGAACTGACATCACGCACCTACGGCGGCGATATCATGACGCGCATTTGCCAGGAAATCGTGATGGGAATTGGCGGTGTTCGATTGCTCCGTTCTATCGGAATTCGTCCGTCCGTATATCACATGAATGAAGGCCATAGCGCATTTCTCACACTGGAACTGCTCCGTGAACGTATGCTTGAAGGCCAGCCGATGGATACGGCGCGGGCATGGGTTCGTGAACATTGTGTTTTTACCACGCATACGCCGGTTCCTGCGGGCCATGATCGTTTTAGCCGCGACCTGATGACGTTTGCATTAGCCAACTATTGCGCGATTCTTGGCTTAACGATTGATCAGGTTATGGGCCTGGGACGCGTGCATCCGGACGATGAAAAAGAAACATTTTGTATGACCGTACTGGCGCTCAAAATGTCTCGCGCATCCAATGCCGTCAGCGCGTTGCACGGTAATGTCAGCCGCAATATGTGGAAAGAACTTTTTCCGGATCGTCCTGTTGAGCAAGTGCCGATTTCACATATTACCAACGGCATCCACATCTTAAGCTGGATGAATAAGCGCACCCGTAATTTTTGGCGCAAATTTCTCGGTGAAAACTGGGAACAACATATCAAACAACCGGATTTCTGGCAACGCGTAGCCGACCCTTCGTTTATTTCCGATGAAGAAATCTGGGCGCTGCGTTATGATCTCCGGCGCATGCTCATCGAGTTTATGCGTGTACGCCTCAAAGAACAACAACGTCGTGCGGGCGGAGACGGTGTGCGCGTGTTCTCAAACTTTTTTTCACCAGACATATTAACCATCGGCTTCGCGCGCCGTTTTGCTACCTATAAACGCGCACCTATGATTGTTCAAAACCTCGAACGGGCGATTCAATTTTTCAATGACCAGGATCAACCGATTCAGGTTGTGTTTTCAGGTAAAGCCCACCCCAAAGACGACAGCGGAAAAGCGTTCATCAAACGCATTGTCGAATTGAGCAAACATCCCCAACTTTTTGGCAAACTGGCCTTTATTGAAAATTACGATCTTTATGTTGCCCGGTTTCTTACATCCGGCTGCGACGTTTGGCTTAATAATCCCCGTCGTCCTCTTGAAGCCAGCGGTACCAGTGGGCAAAAAATCGGCATACACGGCGGACTCAATTTATCCATTCTTGACGGATGGTGGCGTGAAGGTTATGACGGGACTAACGGATTTGCTATCGGTAAGGATGAGTCGCTGGGCAATGAAGCGGAACAGGATCGCTTAGACGAAGAAAATCTTTATCTGACACTCAAAAATGAAGTGATACCCGCATTCTACAATCGCGATGCCAACGGTATTCCCCGCGTGTGGATCCAAAAAATTCGCCGCGCCATGCAAACCTTGATTCCGGTGTTTAATACGGATCGCATGGTCGCCGAATATTTTGAAACCATGTATCGCCGCAATTCATAACGACGACGTACGAAGATATGCGAGTACACGATCCGCGTGAACTTGCGCATCCCTTTCGGCATGAATCACGTCCATAATTTTTCCATCCGACGGACGAATGATATACGTGACTCTTTTATTGCGCCAGAGTCCCCACAACCATAGTGTACCAAACTTTTTGCTCAATGCTCGATCATGGTCGTAAATGAGTGCGTACGGTAACCGATGATGTGTGCGAAATTTTTCATGGGTCGCGTCGTCATCCAAACTGACGCCAAAAACCACACCGCCTTGTGCCGCGATTTCGCCATATACATCGCGAAAGTAACACGCTTGCCCGGTACAAACGCGTGTAAAATCCATCGGATAAAAGAAGAAAACTACAGCTTTGTGCCGGCTATATTGCGCAAGCGTATGTTCCTGACCGCCCGAATCCCGCCAAGTTAATTCAGAAATAATAGCATTTTTTTTAAGCATAGAGAGATTAACTCCTTTTGTTTTTTTCGTCTTGCAACACGGCCTCCGCGCATCGGATACCGCTAAGTACCGCGCTTTCGATCGTCGAAGGTAATTCATCGGCGATCCAGTCTCCGGCTAAATACAACCCTTGAATTCCAGTGCGACTATGAAAACGATACGAATCTTTCGCATGATTGTTCGAGGTGGCGCGCACCGACTTGATAATTTCAATACGACGAACCGAACTAGGTTTAAAATTTTTAAACAGAAGTGTCATGTCATCTGTTATTCTCTTTTCCCAAATTGACGCCGCATCAAAAACAGACGCGCCGGGGTGGCTGATCGTAATCTGAATACATTCTGAGTTTTTTTTGAATACCCATTGTACGTGCGTTCCTATACATGCGGCCATAGGTCCGTCGAATAACGCATCCGGATGCATCTCATTTAACCATATATAGGCCGATAATATCGGTGCCGATGAAAAATTTTGGAAACGTGATGTCCATTCGTTTTCTACAGGTAAAAGCTTGCCGGCACTCCACGGCGGTACGGCCATAATGACTTTATCAGCCCGAATGATTTCGCCGTTTCGCAACGTGATTCCATCTACCCGGCCATTAGAAACGGTGATATGGCGTACAAATGAATGAAAATGCAACGAACAACTTTTTTGTTTTAAAAACCTTACAGCCGGTTCGACCAATACGGCGTCGAGTGATTTTTCCGGAATAATAAAACGTCCATCGTCGCGTGAACCGAAAAAAATTCGTCGCATAGCCTCGCCAAACTGAACCACATCGGCATCTTCGGGATGCTGATTCATAATCGCTAAACAAATCGGGTTCCAAAACCATCGTCGTGTGTCCTGCGTAAATCGCCAGGCGTCCAACCAATCGGATACAAACCGTCCCCTTATTAACGGTTTACGCATTGATAAACCCGCCCTCAAAATACGCCAGCGTTCGCTCAATGGGATCGCATCGTATCGCATAATACCGTACAGGGCATACCACGGCGCAGGCCAATCCGGTAAATTCAAACAGGCTATCCGGCCATCGACGGAATAAAAATTCAAAGGAAACGATTTTTTGGGAATATCCAATGAGGCATTTAATGAATCAAGCCACGCACGGGTAGCATGATAACACCCCATCAGGAGATGCTGGCCGTTGTCGAGTGTCGATCGTGATGCAACATCGGTAAACGAAAAAGTACGCCCTCCGGCATAGGCATTTTTTTCATATAAACTTACATCATGCCCCGCCTGTGCAAGCGTCGTCGCGGCAGCCAGTCCGGCTGTACCGGCGCCGATGATGATTATTTGAGAGGGAGATTTAGCCACGGTAAGGGCGATCATCAAACCAAGTTCGGCCTGCGGTTTGTATTTTTTCCGATAAAGTAAGGCTTACCCGATGAGCGGTCGGTGTAAAGCCGGTTTGTTCGATTTTATCAAGCAATAACCGATACATGTTTTCCATGACCCGTGCCGGAAAAAGCGCCAACGACGGATACGCACGAAACGCTTCATCGGCCAATTGGAATTGTTTTCTCGCTTCGGCACATTGCAGCCTCAACGCATCCTGAACGGCTGACGGATTATCAAAAAACGCACGCCGATCCGTCACCGGAAAATAGATCCGGCCGTCCGCTATATCAGATGCTGCATCACGAATCGTATTGGTCAATTGTAAAGCTAAACCGGCATGCAACGCAAACCGTTCACTGGCCGTATGATGCGCTCCCAAAATCCTAATGATCATCAATCCAACGGCTGACGCAACGCAATAGCAATATTCATACAATTCATCAAACGTGCGGTATTCTCTGCGCTCTAAATCCATTTCCATCCCGCGAATAACGTCATGAAACAATTGAACAGGAATCGAAAAATCACGCGCAACCCGCATCACCCGATTGAGCAAATAATATGACGAATGACCGCGCTCGGCGGCAATCAATTCTTTTTTCCATACAGACAAATGCGTCGCGGCATCGGAACCATTTTGATCCACGATATCATCCGTGATCCGGCAAAATGCATATACCGTAAAAATAGCTTCGCGTTTCCCTCCCGGAAAGAGCATCATCGGATAATAAAAGCTGCTGCCGGAGCGTCGCGTAATACTTCGGGCATCCTCTTGCAATATCGTTTCTATATCCATAAAACGCGCCATAGTATCCAAAATTTGTCTTTTAAACCAATCGTCGGACGATGATTCAGCGTATCACCGCCCGTTTTTTCCATTTTCATAAGCACACGTAATCCGCTCAACCATATCATACCGATGATTTTGCGATCTTTGAAACGCAGGTAACCCAACAACGCATGCCCTTGATCAAACAAATCACGTGTTTTTTTTAAACAGACCGCCATCGTCTTTGAAAACGACGTATTTACCGTTTTATTTTTCCAGTCTTCTTCGGTATAGCCGCATTCTTTCATCAGTTCCAGCGGTATATACAGCCGGTTTTTCTGAAGATCAATGAATACATCCTGCCAATGATTGGTGAGCTGGAGCGCCGAACAAATGGCATCCGACAAAGGGGTCATTTTTTCCCACATAGTCGAGTTATGTGTGTAACCAAGGATATGCAGTACGATGAGGCCGACCGGATTGGCCGAATAACGACAATACCCCATGAGTTGCTCTTCGTCGGTATATCTATTTTTGAGAAGATCTACTTTGAAGGCGCTCAGGACATCATCCAACCATTGACGGGGAATACCGCCCTTTTGCAACGTCACGGACAGCGCCGCAAACATCGGATCTTTGGCGCGTCCTTCTTCGCTGGCTTTGAGCGCAGCCTGCATCCATAAAAGTCCGTGCATACGTTGTTCGATAGTGCCGGTGCCTTCGTCAGCTACATCATCGGCGCGGCGTAAAAAGGTATAAACCGCCGCAAGGTGACGGCGTTGAGCGGCATTAAAAATCCATGAAATAACAGGGAAATTTTCGTAATGCGAAGCGGCAAAATCCCGGCACATCGCATAGGCCGCGTCTATTTCATCGTCGGAATACGAACCGATCGCCCGCTCCTCATTCATCGCGTTCTCGCAGGGTTAGGCCGACTACCAAAAGCGCGAGTACGATATTGAATCCTACGAGTGCAGAATACCGGCGATGCCATGCGTCGAATTCCTTACGCTCGGGGCGCGGATCGTTTTCTTTGGCGTATTGATCGAAGTCTACGATTTTTTCTTTGAGCATCGTCATCTGCGGCGTGATAAAATCCGCGTAGAAAAAAAGATTGATCAGCATCACACCGGACACGATCCCACGTACACGCGACCATAGTGATTTTTGACGCCTATACAGAACAAAGGACGATACAACGATCAACGCCGCACACACGTATTCCAGATGATTCATTCGAACAAGAATCAATCCGTTGATATATCCGGCGATGGTTTTGGAATCAAGGTTTCTAAAAATAGTACCGGCGACACCGTATGCCAAAAACACGAGAATGCCGATCCATGCACCGGCAAACAATAATATCGCTCCGCGCCATGTATAATTTCGGATACTCATGCGTTGGTACTCCCGTTAAATCGCGAGGGTGAAAAGGGTGCCAACATCGGCGAAGGTTTGCCTGTGATGATCATATCGGCTATAAGTTTGGCCGTTATCGGCATAAGAAGAATGCCATTGCGAAAATGCCCTGTTGCTACGACGAGGTTGGTCAAGCGTGTTTCACCAAGCAACGGAAGGCGATCCGCACTACAGGGACGCAAACCGGCCCACCGCTCTACCGATTCGAAAGTTTTGGACTGCGGGATCAATGCTCTTAGTTTTTCGATAAATCCGACAATCACCGAGGGCGTCACGGCTTTATCAAAGCCGGCATCTTCGACCGTTGAGCCGATAAGCAGCCGACCGCTATTGCGCGGTACGTAATAAAAATCTTCAAGGTATGCCGGGTATCGAATAAAATCAGGTTTCGGCATTTGCATCGCGACGATCTGCCCCCGTATCGGTTTGATCTCCGGTATCGTTTGTGTCAATCCGGGAATCTGTGATGACCATGCACCGGCGGCCAATACATATCGTGCCGCAGATACCGTCCCGGTTTTGGTTTGAAGATGATCAATCGCTTCATTATTGAGTATGATGGATTCGACCGCAGAATACTCCAAGATATCCACGCCGAGATTTTTGCAGCATTCGGCCAGCGCGGCGCTCAATTTGCGGTTTTCCACCTGATGGTTATCCGGCAAATGAATCGCCGCCATGCCTTCGCGCAATGCAGGCTCCGCTTCGCCGGTTTGTTCGACGCTCCAAAAATGCGCATGCATCCCGAGCCCGACATACCACGACAACCATGGCTTCGGATCCATTTCAGGTGAGATAAGTTTGAGAATGCCTTCTTTGCGGTATTCGCAATCCATACGGCTGTGGTATTCGATACGCCGAATGGTCTCTTCATACATGTTTTGACTTTCCCTGCACAATCGAAAAAAAGCTTTTTCGCGATCCGACAAATTTTGACGCGGCATGATCAACTGCGGTTCGAGCATGCCTGCGGATGCGTGGGAAGCCTCATATCCCGTTTGTGTTTTTTCTAAAATGGCTACTTTTATTTTGCTGTGACGAAATTTGATTTCATACGCGATCGAAAGCCCGATCACACCCCCGCCGATCACAACGACATCATATATTTTCAAAACTAACTCCTGGTTGATGCTGACAATTCAATATAGAAGCGTTGTCTTAAAAAATCAAGCTTGGGCACGTACTGAAACGCTTAATTTTCAATGGTTTTAGGCGTTTTTTATGCTTGATATTGGCTTAGCCAAGAAATATATTGCCGCGTTGTAATCCGCAATTCTTTTATCTATTTATTGTAATTTTAAATATACAATTCCGGGAGTTTTTTAGTGGAACCGAAAAAGCTTGGCCGTTATGAAATCGTACAAGTCCTGGGTCAGGGCGCGATGGGCATTGTGTACAAAGGCGTTGATCCGATGATCGGACGCACAGTCGCTCTCAAAACACTTAAGTCCGGGAGCGAAATTCCAGAACAGCAGCTTACAGAATTTAAGCGCCGTTTTGCGCAAGAAGCACAGTCCGCGGGCCGTCTCAATCACCGCAATATTGTGACCGTATATGACGTCGGCGAAGAAGAAGGTTTGGCCTACATCGCGATGGAATTTATTAAAGGCCGTCCTTTGGATGACCTGATCGCCGAAAAGCATCCCTTTACCATAGAGCAAATCGTTGACATCATGATACAGATTTGCGAAGGGCTCGGATACGCGCATAAAAACGGCGTTATCCACCGCGACATCAAACCGGCGAATATAGTTCTCACCGACGATCAGATCGCCAAAGTAACCGATTTCGGCATCGCCAAACTCACTTCCACCAGTGCGACACAAACCGGCATGGTCGTCGGTACACCGAGCTACATGTCGCCTGAACAAATCACCGGGCGCGGCGTGGATAATCGTTCCGATATTTTCAGCATCGGCGCGGTGTTTTATGAATTACTCACTTATGAAAAAGCCTTTCCCGGCGATAATATTACCACGGTCATGTATCGTGTCGTGCACGAAAATCCTGCGCCGCTATCCATCAGCAATGCGATGGTGCCGCCGCAATTTCAGGCGATCATCGAACGGGCGATGGCTAAAAATCCGGCGGATCGTTATCCTGACGCCGAAACCATGGCCAACGATATACGCAACTACAAAACAGCTACGGCCAACATGGGCGCGACGCAAGTGATCAATCCTGCTAACTATGCCGGCGCAACCGTTGTTATGTCCGCTCCGGATTTTTCTGCGATGTCACCTACCGGCACAGGATCCATGCCGTCCCCTGCTGCGGCGCAGACGCAGTCCATACCTGCCGCATCACCGGCTCCAAAAAAATCACCGGTAGCACTTATCGCCGGCGGTGCAGTCGCTGCGATCTTGATTGTGCTATACATGATGTTTGGCGGCTCCGGTGATAAATCATCGGCTTCTTCAGCTAAATCTTCCGGGACAGGGAATGCATCGCTTACGCTAACACTCAACGCGGCGGAAGGCACGGCCATGCTGGACTCCGTGCATGTGCCGATCAAAGATGCCAAAATTTCCGCAGAAAAAATCACCGCCGGTGAGCATGAACTAGTTATTCAATCCGACGGTTACGAAACGTATCGTTCTAAACTTCTTTTTGCCGACGGAGAAACCAAGCAGTTTGCCGTAGAACTCAAACTCGCACCGGTAAAATTTCCGGCCGGTGTAGATACGGCATATATCACCGTTTCTTCGAAGGACATGATCAAAGTGATGACCAATACGGGAACGATGTTAGGCTATTCGCCGATTCAACGTTTGCCGTTTCCGTCCGGAAAACACACGCTCGTTTTTTCCAAGCCATTTTATACCAATCAGGTTTCAGAAATTGATGCCCGCAAAGGCAAAGAAATTAAACTGACACCCAAACTGCAAGCCAAACGCGTCAAAGCCAATCTTGCCGGGGTAGAGCCTAAAAAAATTCAGGTGTATCTGAATTCCGTAGCCTCTGAAAGCCAGTTGAAGCCGGAGAAAGACGGTGTGACGTATTCCCTACCACTGGGTGCTAATAAACTAATCGTTACTGCCGACGGCTACAAAAGTTACGAACAGGAACTTAATCTCGGCGACGATGCAATACCCTTTGAGGTCAAAGCCACGCTGGTACAAGGTTTCGGATCGCTCGCGATCACTTCCAAACCGGACGGCGCGGATGTATATGTTGACGGAAAAAAAGAAGGGGTTACCCCATTCAAAATGGATAAAATTCCTGCCGGACCGCGTGATATCAAAGTTCAAAAAGGCTCACTGCTCAGTATCAAAAAAATGAATATCGAAGCCGATAAAGAAAATGCGGCCGAATTTACACTCGCCGCATCCACGGGCATTTTGAAAATCTTAATCAATCCCTGGGGCAATATATCGGTGGACGGTAAACCGATGGGCGCTTCCCCGCCGCTCGAACGTCTTGAATTGAGTCCGGGTAATCATACGATCAAAATCGAAAACCCGGCGTACAAAGCCGTCACTAAACAAGTAAAAATCACCGTAGGCCAAACCACTACGTTACAATATGATTTCTAATATGAAAAAACATTCTAGCCTCATCACACTCCTTTTCGCCGGAATAATATTTTTTTCCGGTTGCGGCGGAGCAAAAAGCACGACGAAAGAAAAACCCGAAACACCGGTCGTTCCCAAAAAACCCAGCGGTAAGCCACAGTTGGAAAAAGGAATGGAACTATACAAAGCCCGGGATTACGAAGGCGCTAAAAAAAATCTGCGTAGCGCTACCGATCTTGATTTATCCAAAAGCGAGCGTACCCAGGCGTATAAACATCTCGGTTTCATATTTGCGATGCAAAAAAATCAAACGGAAGCCACTAAAGCGTTCTTCGACGCATTTACGAGCGATGACGGATTTGAACTGGAATCCGCTGAAATGGGTAATCCGGCCTGGACACCTGCTTACGAAGCGGCCCAAAAACAATTTACGTTAGCGAGCGCCTCGGGCAGCGATCTGCTGAGTAAAGGCAAAGATGCTTATTCTAAACGTAACTACGATGAAGCGTTATCGTATCTGGAAACAGCGGTTAAAAAAACCGATCTCGAAGGCAACAAACGAGCGGACGCTTACAAACTATTGGCTTTTGCCTATGCTCTGCGTAAGCGCCCTGTGGATGCTAAAAATGCATTTCGCAAAGCCTTTGAAGTCAATAAAAATTTCGAACTGGATAAATCCGAATACGGAAACCCGGTTTGGACGCCGCTTTATGATGAAGTAAAAAACACAATTAAAAAATAATACAGATTGGACGTACGGGTGGCTTCTCTCGTTCTCATCGAAAATAATACAACCGCAACACGCTTTCGTATCGAAAAAGACGATGCGATCATAGGACGGAGACCGGAAAACGATATCATGATCGCCAACGTGATGATTTCCGGCAAACATGCGCGTGTTGAAAAAAAGAACGGCTTGTATCAAATCACCGATCTCGGTTCCACGAACGGCACATTTGTCAACGGAACACGGGTTACCGGTTCCGCTGAAATCAAAAATCAGGACCATATCAATTTCGGCGCCGTCGAGCTCATCTTTATGACGGATGAAAATGCGATGGTCAATATTGACCGAGCACGTTTTTACTCCCGGGATAAAGCTGTCGCACCGCCGCAAAAACCGCACGACACGGGCTATGCCGCCAATCCCAATGCGGACAAAATCGTGCAACTTTTCCAGCAGCTCAAAAATACCGTGCTTAGCGGTTCGGCGGATCGTACGGCGATCATGACTCAGTTTATGGAGGTCGAACACCAACTGCAGATCATGAATATGCAGTTCAAAGAATCCGAAAAATCGCAGCAAAAACTCAATGTGCTCTACGAGATCGGGAAAGTCATCAACCACATTCTCGTTGAAGAAGAATTGCTGAAAACGATCATTGATTTAGCCCTCAAAGTGATGAACGGCGACTGCGGATTTATCATGTTGTACGATGATAAAAACAATCTTGTCCCACGCGTTTCGCGCAAAATGCAGGCCGACGAAATTTCCCAATCCGGTTCGACGTTCAGTTCGACGATCGCCAAACAAGTGGTCGAAAGCAATCAATCCATTCTTACTTCCGATGCCAAAAGCGATTCACGCTTTCAAAGCGGCGCCAGTATTATATCCAACAACATTCGCTCCGTTATCTGTTCACCGATGCGCAATAAAGATCAGGCTGTCATCGGCGTGATCTACGTCGGCTCCAACGTCATGACCAACGTATTTTCAAAAAGCGACGTGGAATTGCTTGAGGCTTTCGCCAATCACGCGGCCATCTCCATCGAAAACGCCAAAATGCATGAAGAACGCCGTCGCAAAGAGCACCTCAAAAGCGCGTTGGAGCGTTATGTATCCAAACAAATCGCCGAACGTATCATGAGTAATGACGGCAGCTCCATTCGCTTTATGCCCGAACGCCGCGAAGTCACGCTCATTTTTTCCGACGTACGGGGTTTCACTACCCTCTCTGAAAAACTATCCGCCGAAGAAATGGTTGAAATACTTAATCGGTATTTTTCGCGTATGATTGATGTGATTTTCAAATACGGCGGCACGTTGGATAAATTTATCGGCGACTCCATTATGGCGCTTTTCGGAGCACCGGCCACTTCCGGCGATGATGCGTGGAATGCCGTGCAGGCTGCGATAGAGATGCAACGCGGGTTGGAGGCATTTAACGACGAACAGCGTCAATTGGGCAAACCCGAAATTCAAGTTGGCATCGGAATCAACACCGGCCACGTCGTCGTCGGCAATATCGGATCCGATCAGCGCATGGAATACACGGCTATCGGCGATAATGTCAATCTGGCATCACGTCTTCAAGGCAAAGCGGCCGGAGGAAAAATAATCATCAGCAAAGCTACTTATGATTTTGTCAAAGATAAGGTGCAAGCCACTCTTCTCGGAACAACCGAAGTCAAAGGCAAAACCATACCCGTCGAAATTTACGAAGTGGTCTATTGATCGCTTCGTGAAATGTACGTACACATCGGACATCTATTGGAAAGAAATTATATATGGATCTTAATACGCTGATCTACGATTGGAATCAAGAAGTCAACGGCGAAGAAAAACCAGCGCATACTTTCGAACTCAATGATGAAACTTTGCGTGACGGTTTACAATCCCCCTCCGTAAAAACGCCTACACTTGAGCAAAAAATTGAAATCCTGCACCTCATGGAGGGGCTTGGTATTCATGCCGCCGACATCGGTTTGCCCGGCGCCGGTCCTCACGTACTCCAACACGTGGTTGCTTTGGCCGCCGAAATCGCAAAAAATAAATTTAAGATTCAGCCTAATTGTGCAGCACGTACACTCAAAGTTGATATTGATCCGATCATCGAGGCGTCTCAGCGCACCGGAATCCCCATTCAGGCATGTACGTTTATCGGCTCAAGCCCCATTCGCCAGTACGCCGAAGGTTGGGGCATGGATCAACTTTTGAAATTCACAGAAGAGGCCGTTTCATACGCTGTGAAAAACAATCTCGATGTGATGTATGTTACGGAAGACACGACCCGCGCGCATCCCAACGATGTTAAACGCCTGTATCTTGCCGCGATACGAAGCGGTGCACGGCGCGTTTGCATCTCCGATACCGTCGGCAATGCGACCCCTGAAGGTGTACAGCGCCTTGTACGTTTTATGGTGGAAGTAATCAAAGAAAGCGGTGAAGATGTAAAAATAGATTGGCATGGTCACAATGACCGCGGGCTTGCCGTCGCCAACGCAATCATCGCATTACAAGCCGGAGCCCATCGCGTCCACGGAACGGGCATCGGTGTCGGCGAACGCGTCGGCAATGTGCAAATGGATCAGCTCATGGTCAATCTCAAGTTGAAAAACTGGATAACCAACGATCTTACTACTCTGCCGCAATATTGCCGTAAAATTTCGGAATACACGGGCATACCGATTCCCATCAATTATCCCGTTTTTGGTCACGACGCATTTCGTACCGGTACGGGAGTTCATGCCGCGGCCATCCTGAAATCCTTGAATAAAGGTGACATGGAATTGGTGGATCGCGTTTACTCCAGCGTACCGGCGGCTATGTTTGGTCTCGAACAAGTCGTAGAAATCGGCCCGTTGAGCGGTGAGTCCAATGTGGTTTTTTGGCTCAAACGTCGCAAGATCGAACCGCGCGAAGAATTGGTAAAAAAAATATTCGCTGCGGCAAAACAATCGCAAACCGTTTTGAGTGACGAACAGATTTTTTCGCTTTGCCGATAAAGGTTGGGGATGATTTTGTCTCGCGTAAGTCTTTTTATTCTTTTGATAAGCAACACGCTTTGGGGTCAAACGACCGAAAAGACGTATTGGATCTTTTTTAAAGATAAACCAGACTACCTGCACGCCACGGTTATACCGGATATTTCGCCACGGGCTTTGGAACGGCGGCTAAAACAAAATCCGCATACGTCCGCGCTGATTGACGAATCCGATTACCCTGTTTCTTCGGATTACCTTGCGGCTTTATCCTCTCATCTTGTATTAATTCATAACACATCACGTTGGCTCAATGCGGCTTGTGTGCAAATCAATGAAAGAAACATCCCCCTTATTCAATCGCTTCCGTTTATCCGTGAAATTCGTCCGGCTAAAGCCCGATCGGTGATAGCGTCAACTACTTCACATGCATCTTTTTTTTCGCCTATCACTGCCTCGTTTAGTCGCTTTTCGTATGGCGCGTCATTACGGCAAAATTCATTTGTCAATGCCGTGACCGCTCATGACTCCGGTTATTCAGGGAAAGGAATTCGCATCGGCATGATTGATACGGGTTTTAATCTTACCCACACGGCTTTTTCAGGAATTCACGTCGTAGCAGATTCCGATTTTGTGGATCACGACGGTAACGTGAGCGAAATCGGTTCCAAATTTACCAGCAGCCATGGAACATTTGTACTTTCTGCAATTGCAAGTTTTCACGAAAGTTTTTTGATCGGTACGGCTTTCGGTGCGGATTATATTTTAGCTCGTACCGAAAATAACAGTGATGCGATCTATGAATTGGCGGATGAATCACGCTGGATTGCGGCTTTGGAATGGATGGAACAAATCGGTGCAGATTTAGTGTCCAGCTCTACCAGTTTTTTTGATGAATTCCCCGGCACCTCACATGACTATAACATTCGCGATTTGGACGGGAAAACCGGATTAACTACACTTGCCACCGATATTGCATTCCAAAAAGGACTGCTCGTATTTAATAGTTCCGGGAATAATGGCGCTGAAGATCAAGATCAATATCGTATCAGTACACCTTCTGACGGAAAACATATGATCGCTGTCGGCGCAACGATCGGTGACAGTACGGTGGCTAGCTTTAGTTCGCGAGGGCCTACGGCTGATGGCCGAAAAAAACCAGATGTTGCAGCGTTAGGCTACGAGATACGCGTAGTTTCCAGCGGAACAACGGGTTACCAAAATTTTTCGGGCACTTCGCTATCAACCCCTATTGTTGCCGGAATTGCCGCCTTAGCTTTGGAAGCAAACCCGGCCTGGTCCGGTTCGGAATTATATGATGCCGTCCGAAAAACGGCCAGTTTATCAAAAAAACCTAACCATACTATCGGCTATGGTGTGCCTGATGCGATGAAGATAATTCGTTATAACCCCGCTTCGTCCGATGATTTTAATCCGATACGCGATGTCGTCAATTATCCCAATCCGGCCAACCCATCCACTACTATACGTTTTCGATCCGTTATAAGCGGACGTTATTCTGTACATATCTATAATACGCTTGGCGGATTGGTGCGCACGATACGAGACAATGCGTCTATCGCGGCGGGCGAAACGGTAGCGGCGTTATGGGACTTAAAAAATGATCACGGACGGAGGGTCAGTTCGGGAGTATATATTTACCGCATTGCAATGGATGACAAATCAGAAACACGAAAAATTCTTATTATAAAATAGAAGCATTTTTGTTTTTTTCTACTATCCGCTGAAGCGCCTTCATCACTGATGGAATATCTTGTTCAGAATTCAAACGCCCGAATGTGAAACGCACCGCACTCCCGTAAAATTCAGGACCTAACCCCATCGCCTTGAGCACATGCGACCCGCTTACGGCACCGGATGTGCAAGCCGATCCCGTAGAAACGGAAATACCTTCCAAATCCAACATCATAGCTATTTCATCCCCTCCGATCCCGGGAAACGAAATATTAAAATGCCCCGGCAATCGTTTTTCAGGATGACCGTTCAATCGGGCTTGCGGTGCAATATCTTGCAGAGTTTTCCAAAATACTGTCATTAGTTTGTTCAGACGTTCTGATTCACCGGACATACTGTCTTTACAGATCTCTGCGGCTTTGCCAAATCCGACGATACCCGGCACATTTTCCGTGCCTGCACGTTGCCCACGCTCTTGTGAACCACCTTCGATAAATGAAGGTATTTTTATGCCACGCCGGATATAAAGACAGCCCACACCTTTGGGGCCGTATATTTTATGCGCGGAGACAGATAACAAATCCACAGGTAAATTTTTTACATCGAACGGTATTTTTCCAAAACTTTGCACCGCATCGGTATGGAAAAGAATTTGATGCGATTTGGCTAATGCGCTTATTTCTTCGATCGGATTGATCGTACCTACTTCATTATTGATGTGGATGACAGATATGAATACGGTATCGGGACGAATGGCCTGTGCTATAGTTTCTGCGGACACGTATCCGAACTGATCGCATGGAACATAGGACACAGCATAACCCGATTTTTCCAACGATTCGAACGTATGCAGGACGGCATGGTGTTCCGTTCGTGTCGTAATAATATGTTTACCCTTGGCGCTCATTGACTTTACTGCGCCGACAATGGCCATATTGTCGGATTCGGAGCCGCCGCCGGTAAAAACAATCTCTGAAGGTTGTGCCTTTATTACCGACGCAACTTTTTCGCGGGCGTCTTCGATAGCCACTTTTGCCGAACGTCCTAGTCCGTAAATACTGGATGGATTACCGAATTCTTCGGTGAAAAAAGGGAGCATCGCATCAACGACCCGCTTGTCTACCGGTGTTGTCGCGCTGTGATCCAGATAGATACGTGCGTTGGTTTTTTGCATATTATTTGTGAATGTGAATACGCGGTACACGCGCGTTGATCATACAGGTAATTTCGTAAGGAATCGAACCGATTTTTTCAGCTAACTCCATCGCCGTAATTTCTTCATTGCCCGAACGCCCGATCAGAATGACTTCATCCCCTATTTCAACACGATCATCGCCGATATTGACCATCAACTGATCCATGCACACCGCACCGACCACAGGATACCTTTTACCGCGAATCAACACATCGGCTTTATTCGTCAAAAGACGTGTATATCCGTCGCCGTATCCGATCGGAACCGTAACGATATTGCAATCCTGAGGCGTTATATACTTGTGGCCGTAGCTGATGCCCGTACCGGCCGGCACACGTTTGATAAAAACAACTTTAGATTTTAAAGAAAGCGCCGGCTGAAGCTGTATATCGCGACGAACAAAACGCGAAGGATACATGCCGTATAACGAAATGCCCGGACGCACCATGTCCACGTACGTAGAATCAAGGTTCATCACGGCCCCGCTATTGGCAATGTGCTTGATTGGGATTTCAATACCTAATTTTTTCAATGCATCTATGATTTCGCAATATCGTTCAAACTGCGTATGCGCAAAAGAAAGGTTTTCTTCATCCGCCGTCGCAAAATGAGAATAGAGACCTACAATCTCAATATTCGGAAGCATGGCCACACGTCGTACGAACTCTACCGCTTGTTTGTATGTCACACCGATTCGTTCCATGCCGGTATCTATTTTAAGATGAACCCGCGCTTTTTGATTTTTAATTTCGTCGTTGATATGATACGCCAGTTCCAAAGAAGAAACAGTGATTTCGAGATCGTTTTGAACAAATTTTTTCACCTGGTAACCTAGAATACCGCCCATCACCAGGATAGGCGCTTCAATATCTTCTTGCCGTAAAAAAAGCGCCTCCTCGAGAAAGCCCACACCTATGTAGTCCGCCCCGCTCCGCACGGCTTTTTGCGTCACTTCGCAGATACCGTGACCGTAAGCGTTAGCCTTGACGATAGCCATGATTTTTCGGCTGCCGACCCGGGTTCTGATCTGTGCCATATTGTGTGCGATCGCTGCCAAATCAATCACCGCATGGGTCGGGCGAATTTCTTTTAGTATATTGTGGTATATCGTATCCATTGTTTAACCGATCTGGCCGACTACATCCGTTATCAATTGCTGAAACTGTGTTTTGACACGGTTGGCCGTTTCCGTCACTTCTTCATGACTCAGTTTGGTCTGACTGATACCCGTACCCAGATTGGTAATACAACTGATACCCAGCACGCGCATATTCTGATGTTTTGCGACGATCACTTCCGGCACCGTGGACATACCGACAGCATCGGCTCCGATTTTTTGGAACATTTTCACTTCCGCTCGTGTTTCGTATGTCGGCCCGGACCCCGCACAATAGACACCGCGTTGGGTACGAACACCCAACTTCAACGCTGTTTTTTCGGCTATAGATATATATTCACGATCGTATTCGCTCTCCATATCCGGAAATCGCGGCCCTATCGTTTCATCGTTGGGGCCTTGAAGCGGATTGGCAAAGAAAAAATTGATATGACTTGTAATGAACATCAGATCACCCGGCTGAAAAAGCGGATTGACTCCGCCGGCCGCATTGGTAACGATCAGCGAACGAATTCCCAGCATTCCCATCAAACGCACGACATACGTTACTTGCGCCATCGTGTAACCTTCGTAATAATGCACGCGTCCCTTTACGGCTAATACGTGTTTACCGTTTAATGTGCCGAAAACCAATTTCCCGTCGTGCCCCTCGACTGTGGATTTGGCATAGTGCGGTATGTCGGCCGTTGAAATCACCGTTTTATTTTCAAAACGATCCGCCAGATCACCGAGACCGGAGCCGAGAATAATGCCGATCGTCGGTTGCATCGTCGTTTTTGAACGAATCATGGCGATGGACTCTTCCATCATTTTTTTTAATTCATGCATACGAACCTCTTTTGCAATCGTGGTACGCCATCATTTAACAAACCTATTATTTATACCGATACCCGTCCCTCGAGCGCACGCGTCAATGTCGTCATATCGGCAAATTCCAAATCGCTACCGATCGGTATTCCTCGGGCAATCCGCGTCAACCGCACAGATTTACCCTGCATCTTTTCGGCCACAAACATCACCGTCGCATCGCCGGGTACGGTCGGATTGATCGCTAATATCATTTCACGCACTTCGTTTTCGGAGCGCTGTATCAGTTCGCGAATGCGTAAATCATCAGGGCCGACACCTTCTAAGGGATTGAGCAAGCCGCCCAATACATGATACACACCACGAAACATATCCGTTCGTTCGATAGCCAATACATCATTGGCTTCTTCGACGACACAGATCACACCGTGATCACGGCGCGGATTGGCACAAATCGGGCAAGGGTTGTGTTCCGTTACATTGAAGCATGTCGTGCAGCGGCCGATCTTTTCTTTCATGTCCAGCAAGGCCTGCGAGAGCATAACCACTTCGTCTTTAGGTTGTTTGAGCAGATGAAAAACCAGGCGTTGCGCGGTTTTACGACCGATACCGGGCAACTTGGAAAATTCTTTGATCAAACGTTCGATGGTTTCTGACGTGTATTGCATGATCTTTTATTTTTTTGGCATTTTCATGCCCGGCATCATGCCACCGGTGATTTTGCTGATTTCCGCATTGGACATCTCGTCGGCTTTTTGTACCGCATTATGAATCGCCGATAAAATCATATCTTCGAGGAGCCCTACATCATCGGGATTGACGGCCTCTTTTTGTATTTTTACGGACAATACTTTGCCGTTTCCGTTGACGGTCACCGTAACCATACCGCCGCCGGAAGTACCCTCGACATTAACCTGTTCGAGTTCCGATTGGCGGCTTTCCAATTGTTTTTGCATTTTCTGCGCTTCTTTCATCAGACTCTGCATATCAAATCCACGCATACGATCTCCATAAATGATTAAGATGTAGTAAGGGTGTCTTTATTGGTTATGTCTATCAATTCGCAATCCAAAAGTTCGATCATGCGTTTGAGCGGCATTTCCGCTTCTTTATCACGCACATATTTGAATAAATCCGAGCGCACCTGCACACTGATCTGTGCTTCGTTGCCGTCCGGTTTTACATCGGTCTCGGCAAACGCTTCGTGTGCCGCATCCAACGTCGGATAATGATCAAAGAAATTTTCGGCGGGCGACGGCTCAGGTACCGGCTCATCTTGATAGGCTACGCGCTCTACCGGGCGAATGATTTTTTCCGGCTCGAGAACCAAACGAACACGTTTTG